>JANOZF010000136.1:0-6174 GCA_031429255.1 Rubrivivax sp. | reverse complement strand
CTGCGCGCGCAGCGGCACGTGGACCACTCGATCACAACGCTACGCCATAGCCTCAGCTACGAACTGATCGCGCGACTCGGGCAGTGCCCCTGCTGCGGCAGAGCAAGCGCGAAACTTCTCTTGTGACACAGTAAGACTAAGCAGGCAGCCAACTACCATCGGTCTTGACGCAGCAGACCAAGCCCGCCTGACTCGCAACTTCAGCCCGCCATAAGCTGCGAGGCCTTTTGCGGGGCACAAGCCCGTGAGCGGCGCAGGAACTCCAGGAGCCTTGGTCACGAGACCGGCTTCATTCACCGTACGTGATCGCAGCCAACGGGACACATGAGCCACGACCCCATCAGCTTGTCTGTGCTCGAATCTCACCTGTGGGAGTCCGCCAACATCCTGCGCGGCCCGGTGGACGCCGCCGACTTCAAGACCTACATCTTCCCGTTGCTGTTTTTCAAGCGCATCTGCGACGTCTGGGACGACGAGTACCAGGAAATCGTCGACGAGACCGGCGATGAGCAGCTGGCCTGGTTCCCGGAGTCGCACCGTTTCCAGATCCCCGAGGACTGCCACTGGAACGACGTCCGCACCAAGGCCAGCAACGTCGGCGCCGCCTTGCAGCGCGCCATGCGCGAGATCGAGAAAGCCAACCCCGAAACCCTGTACGGAGTGTTCGGCGATGCACTGTGGTCGAACAAGGACCGCCTGTCGGATGCCTTGCTCAAGGACCTGATCGAGCACTTCTCCAGGCTGCCGCTGGGCAACCAGAACGTCACGTCGGATCTGCTCGGTGATGCTTACGAATACCTGATCAAGAAGTTTGCCGACGCCACCAACAAGAAGGCGGGCGAGTTCTACACACCGCGCAGCGTGGTGCGGTTGATGATCGACATGCTCGACCCCAAGGAAGCCGAGACCATCTACGACCCCGCCTGCGGCACCGGCGGCATGCTGCTGGCCGCGGTGCAGCACGTCAAAGACCAGCAGGGGGACGTGAAGCGCCTGTGGGGCAAGCTATATGGCCAGGAGAAGAACCTGACCACCTCGTCCATCGCGCGCATGAATCTGTTCCTGCACGGCATAGAGGACTTTCAGGTGGTGCGCGGCGACACGTTGCGCAACCCAGCCTTCTTCGAGGGCGACCGCCTGGCCACCTTCGACTGCGTCATCGCCAATCCGCCCTTTTCGCTGGAGAAGTGGGGTGAAGACATCTGGATGAGCGACCCATTCGGCCGAAACTTCGCCGGCCTGCCACCTTCGTCCAGCGGCGATTTCGCCTGGGTCCAGCACATGGTGAAGTCCATGGCCGACGTGTCGGGCCGCATGGCCGTGGTGCTGCCCCAGGGCGCCTTGTTCCGCAAAGGGGCGGAAGGCGAGATCCGCCGCAAGCTGCTGGAGATGGACCTGATCGAGGCCGTCATCGGCCTGGCGCCCAACCTGTTCTACGGCACCGGCCTGGCCGCGTGCATTCTGGTGCTGCGCAAACGCAAAGCATCGAAGCACAAGAAGAAGGTGCTGATCGCGGATGGGTCCCGCCTGTTCCGCCGAGGTCGCGCCCAAAACTATCTGGAGCCCGAAAACGCCGCCGACATCCTGAGCTGGTATCGCGGCTTCGCCGACGTGCAGGACGCAGCCCGGGTCGTCACCCTCGACGAGATCAAGGCCGAGGACTGGACACTGAACATCTCGCGCTACGTGCTGCCGCCGCTGCAGGAAGACATTCCGCCGCTGCCTGACGCTATCGCTGCGTTCAAGCAGGCCCTCACGCGCTGCCGCGAAGCCGAGGACCGGCTGGCGCAGGTCATGACGGAAGGTGGGTGGCTGAAGTGAGCCGCATCACCCAACAGCAACTCGAAAGCTACCTCTGGGGCGCCGCCGTGCTGTTGCGTGGCCTCATCGACGCCGGCGACTACAAGCAGTTCATCTTCCCGCTGCTGTTCTACAAGCGCGTGGCCGATGTGTGGGAAGAGGAGTACCAGGCCGCGCTGGCCAACTCGCAGGGTGACCTGTCGTACGCCCAGTTCGCCGAGAACCACCGCTTCCAGATCCCAGACGGCGCGCACTGGAACGACGTGCGGCAGACGCCCAAGAACGTCGGCGCTGCAATCCAAAGGGCCATGCGCGCCATCGAATCGGCCAACCCGGCCCTGCTCGACGGCATCTTCGGCGACGCCCCGTGGACCAACCGCGAACGCCTCCCCGACGAGACGCTGAAAGACTTGATCGAGCACTTCTCGACCCAGACGCTGTCGGTGGCCAACGTGCCCGAAGACGAGCTGGGCAACGCCTACGAATACCTGATCAAGAAGTTCGCGGACGACTCCGGCCACACGGCGGCCGAGTTCTATACCAACCGCACCGTCGTCCACTTGATGACGCAGCTGCTGGCCCCGCAAGCCGGCGAATCGATCTACGACCCCACCTGCGGCACCGGCGGCATGCTGATCTCGGCGCTGGATGAGGTGAAGCGTTCCGGCGGCGAATACCGCACGCTCAAGCTCTACGGGCAGGAGCGCAACCTCATCACATCAAGCATCGCCCGCATGAACCTGTTCCTGCACGGCGTGGAGGACTTCGACATCAGCCGCGGCGACACGCTGGCCGACCCGAAACACATCGAGGGCGACCGCCTGCGACAGTTCGACGTGATCCTGGCCAACCCGCCGTACTCCATCAAGCAGTGGAACCGCGACGCCTGGGCCAGCGACAAGTGGGGCCGCAACTCGCTGGGCACCCCGCCGCAGGGCCGCGCCGACTACGCCTTCCAGCAGCACATCCTGACCAGCCTGACGGCCAAGGGCCGCTGCGCCGTGCTGTGGCCGCATGGCGTGCTGTTCCGCAATGAAGAGCAGGCCATGCGCCTGAAGATGATCGAGCAGGACTGGGTGCAGGCCGTCATCGGCCTGGGCCCCAACCTGTTCTACAACTCCCCGATGGAGTCGTGCATCGTCATCTGCAACCGCCGGAAGCCCGCGAAGCACAAGGGCAAGGTCATCTTCATCTACGCCCTGAATGAGGTCACGCGCGAGCGGGCGCAGAGCTTCCTGAAGCCCGAGCACCAGCAACGCATCCTGCAGGCGTTCAAGGCCTTCGTCGATCAACCGGGCCTGGCCAAGGTGGCCTCGGTGGCGGAGGTGGTCGCCAACGCCGGCAACCTGTCGATCCCTCTGCACGTGAAGCGCGTGGCCGCCGCGCCCGCGCTGGGCAGCGACGGCCAGGCGGTAACGCTGCGCTCGGCCTGGGACCAGTGGCAGGCCGATGGCCGCCCGTTCTGGCAGCAGATGGACGCCCTCGTCGAAACGCTCGACGGCCTGGTTCAGGAAAGCGCCACCGATGCGTAGCGCGCAAGACCTCTTCGCCGAGCTGAATGCGCTGGACGAGTCCAACCGCATCGAAGCCAAGCGCGCCAGCGACCTCGGCAAGTCGATCATGGAAACCGTGATCGCCTTCGCCAACGAGCCCGGCCTGGACGGTGGCTACCTGCTGCTGGGCGCCGAATGGTCCGTCAACGACAAGGGCGACACCGTCTACCGCCCTGCAGGCCTGCCCGACCCCGACAAGCTGCAGCGCGACCTGGCCAGCCAGTGCGCCAGCATGCTCAACGTGGCACTGCGGCCCGAGATGCAGCTGGAGCAGGTGGACGGCCACACCGTGCTGGTGGTGTACGTGGCCGAGGCCGACGTCACCCAGAAGCCCATCTACAAGAAGGCCACCGGCCTGCCCGGCGGCGCCTACCGCCGCGTGGGCTCCACCGACCAGCGCTGCGTGGACGAAGACCTGTGGGTGCTGCGTGGCCAAAGCCAGCCCAGCCACGGGCCCGATGCCAGCCTGCTGCCCGAGGCCCGCGCTGACGACTTCGACCCGGCCGCGCTAACCGAGTACCGCCGTGTGCGCCAACGGCTGAACCCGGGTGCGGAAGAGCTGGCCTTCGGCGACGACGAACTGCTGGAAGCCCTGGGCGCCGTGCGCCGCGTGCATGAAAGCCTGCGCCCCACGCTGGCCGGCATCGTGTTGTTCGGCAAGCCGATGGCATTGCGGCGCATGCTGCCCATGGTGAAGATCGACTACATCCGCGTGCCGGGCCTGGAGTGGATCGAAGACCCGCACGAGCGCTTCCAGTCGGTCGAGATCCGCAAGCCGCTGCTGCTGGCCTTGCCGTTGGCCGAGGCCACCGTCATCGACGAACTGCCCAAGGGCTTTCACCTGCCGGAAGGGGAACTGCACAGCGTGCAGGAGCCCATCGTGCCGCGCAAGGTGATCCGCGAGGCGCTGGCCAATGCGGTGATGCACCGCAGCTACACCCAGCACAGCCCCATCCAGATCATCCGCTACAGCAACCGCATCGAAATCCGCAACGTCGGCCACTCGCTCAAGCCCGTGGCCGAGCTGGGCATCCCGGGCTCCCGGCTGCGCAACCCCCTGCTGGCCGCCGTGCTGCACGACCTGAACCTGGCCGAGGCCAAGGGCACCGGCATCCGCAGCATGCGCAGGCTGGCGGCCGAAGCCGGGCTCACCCTGCCCGAATTCCATTCCAGCCGCGAAGCGGACGAGTTCCGCGTCACGCTCTTCCTGCACAACCTGCTGACCGAGGACGACCACGCCTGGCTGCGCTCACTGACCCCCGAGGCGCTGGACGCCGACGAGGTGAAGGTGCTGATCTACGCCCGTGCCACGGGCGCGGTGGACAACAGCGCCTGCCGCGACTTCAGCGGGCTCGACACCCTGGCCGCCAGCCGCGTGCTGCGCCGCCTGCGCGACCGCGGCCTGCTGGACAAGGCTGGCGCGGGCAGCCGCACCCACTACCTGCTGGCACCGCCCGCAGGCGCCCCTGGGGTGCCGACGACCCAACTGGCGCTGAACATGGGTGCCGAATCCCCCCATGGCGGCGGGCGAGCTGGTGGGGATTCAGGCGATCCCCCCATGCCCGACCCAGCAGCATGCAACCCTGCACTTGCAACCTTGCCGCCCGAGCTTGCAACCTGGCTTGCAACCCTGACCGGCCGCGTCAGCACCCCCGCCTTGCGCAGCGCGGTGCTGCGCCTGTGCGCCTGGGCGCCGTTGACCGTCGAACAGCTTGCAACCCTGCTGGCCAAAGACCGGCACTACCTGCGCAACAAGCACCTGATCCCCATGGTGCGAGACGGCCACTTGCGCTTTCGCTACCCGGAGAGTGCCAAACACCCGCACCAAGCCTATGTGGCCCCCGGGGCGGAGGACAAGAACAATGGTTGAGAAGACCCTGAAGGCCGGCTGGCGCCGGGTGAAGTTTGGGGACGTGGTCCGGCAGTGCAAGGAGAAGGCCGATCCGGAGACCTCCGGATTGGAACGCTATGTGGCTGGTGACCACATGGACACCGACGATCTGCGCCTGCGCCGCTGGGGTGAGATTGGCTCGGGCTATTTGGGGCCGGCATTTCACATGCGATTCAAACCAGGGCAAGTCTTATACGGCTCACGCCGAACCTACTTGCGAAAAGTCGCCGTCGCAAACTTCGACGGTATCTGCGCAAACACGACCTTTGTGCTGGAGCCGAAAGATCCCGAAGACCTCCTGCCCGAGTTACTACCATTCCTCATGCAGACCGATAAATTCAATGCGTTCTCAGTCAAAAACTCGAAAGGTTCAGTCAATCCGTACATCAACTTTTCTGACTTGGCGCGATTTGAGTTTTCACTCCCGCCAAAGGCTGAACAGGAGAAATTACTAGAGGGACTGGTTTGTCTCGAAGAGGTTTTGGAGTCGGCAGAGTCACTCTCCGACTCTGCGCATAAGCTGTGGCACTCGTTGATGACCGATCACTTTGAGGCTTCCTACTGCGAATATCGGAAAGTATCTGAAATTGGGAAGTGGCACAGCGGCGGCACCCCCTCGCGCGGCAATGCCGCGTTTTGGGGAGGGTCGATTCCGTGGATCAGCCCGAAAGATATGAAGCTGTCGGAGCTTGCTTCCACGGTGGAGACTCTTACGGCTGAAGGTGTTGAAGCTGGATCCAAGTTGATGCCAGAAGACACGATCATGATCGTTGTCCGCGGAATGATTCTGGCCCCCCGAGTTCGACAGCTAATCGCGTAAGCGGTTGATTTGTATAGGAGCGCAAGCAAAACGCTCCATTACAAAAGGGTCAACTGGGTGTTCAGCGAGGGTTTTTTGATGGTCAGTGCGGCCAGGATCCCAGCCTGTTC
>JANOZF010000135.1:0-12636 GCA_031429255.1 Rubrivivax sp. | reverse complement strand
GCCTTCCCGCAGGCGGCGCAGCGCACCCTGGCGGCCACGCCCGGCATCGTGCAACTGGCTGCGCGCGTGGCGGGCTTGCCACGCGTGGCGGCCTATCTGCGCAGCGACCGGCGCATCGCGTTCAACGAACAGGGCATCTTTCGCCACTACCCCGAGCTGGACAGCAGCCGCTGACCATCTCCATCGGTTGCTGCGAACCTGCCGCGGCACGCATCCGGCGCACGACAACATGGATCACACCTTTTTCTCTGCCCTCATCCTGCTGCTGCTGGTGCTGGACCCGCTGGGCAGCCTGCCCATCTTCATCAGCGTGCTGCGCCGCATACCGCGCGAGCGGCGCAACGTGGTGGCCTTGCGCGAAGCCACCATTGCCTTCGGCGTGCTGATGGCCTTCATGCTCGGCGGCCAGGTGTTCCTGCAGGTGATGCATCTGTCGGAGCGGTCGCTCGAAGTGGCCGGTGGCGTGATCCTGCTGTTGATTGCAATCCGCATGATCTTTGGCGGCACGGCTGACCTGGCGGCCGACGACGGCAGCGGTGCAGAGCCTTTCATCTTTCCACTGGCCGTGCCGCTGATGGCGGGCCCGTCGGCCATGGCCACCGTGCTGCTGCTGGCCTCGCGCCAGCCCGAGCGGCTGTGGCATTGGGTGGCTGCACTCACGGTGGCGATGGCGGTCTGCACCGTCACCCTGCTCAGCGCCGACCGCTTGCGCCAGCTATTGGGCCACGCGGTGGTGACGGCGATGGAAAAGCTGATGGGGCTGGTGCTGACGGCGATTGCCGTGGAGATGCTGCTGGCCGGCACCAAGCGCTACTTCTTGGGCTGAGAGTGGACCGAGCAAGCGCCTGCGCGCTTGCGAGAGCTACTCGAAGGCCCGACCCCTCCGCGGGTCGGGCTGAGTTGGGACCGACCAAGGCCGAGCCTCACCGTGCCTCAGTCTCGCGGCACCAGAAACCGACGCAGCGGCAACGCCAGCATCTTGCCCAGACGGTGGCTCCAGCTCGACGGTGGATGCGGAGGCAACACCGGCTTGGGTCGGGCCGAGGGTTTGGCCGCTCTGGGCGCGATGGCCAGGTCGGCCGTCAACGCGCCCGGGATCGTGATGCCAAAGGCGGCGCCCGGCTTGCGCTCATGGGCCGGCGCATTGGGCTTGTAGCTGGGGCGCTGGCCTGCGTCGATCGCGGCCGGCTTCTGGTTCAGCACCGGGCGCAGCCACTCGATGATGGGTTGCCACTGCTCAAGGTCAGTGGTCGCCTTCGAGGCCGGCAGGTCAAATACGGTCAGGCCGTGCTCAATGCTGCGCACATAGGCCTGCGTTTCGCGCAGCACGCCGATGAAGGGGAGCCCTTGCGCTTCAGCCCAGCTCCTGATCACCTCGTCGGCGTTGGTGCGTGCGTCAAGCCGCATGCCCACCACGGCTACCTTGCAGCGGCCGCTGGCCACGCGCGGCAGCGTCCTGAGCTCGGCCCAGCACTCGGCCGCCGAATCGCGATCGAACACCGAGCTGCACACCGGGATGATCACGGCGTCGGCGTGGCGCACCACACGGCCCAGCTCGAAACCATGCAGACCGCCCGGCGTGTCGAGCACCACATGCTCTGTGCCTCCCGGCGTACGCAGCAGGTTGCGTGGGTCCACCATGCGGACCACGATGGGCGCGCTGGGCGGCAGCCGCCGCATCTCGCGCAAGCGCAGCCACACCTGGGTGGACTGGTTGCGGTCGGTGTCGCCCAGCATCACCGGGAAGCCGCTCTTGGCGCAGTGCACGGCCAGATGCGTGGCCAGCGTGCTCTTGCCGCTACCACCTTTGCGATTGACAACAGCAACTACGGGCATGAAAGCCGATCCGCGCTTGGCCGGGTGCAGGTTGACCAGACCACCGGACAGGCCAATGCCTGTGCCTAAGTCTGGCGGTATGGATAAAGAACCGTCACGGAATGTACGGCTTCGACCTCCCGCTTGTGGGGCCTGCTTGCTCTCTGACACCCTGGATCGGGGGGGTACGGAAAGGGGTGGTAACGGCGTGGACCGTGCGGCGCTTCACCCCTTGCAAGTCGAGTGTCTGCGGGCCGCGCGGCGCTGGGAGCGCGTGCGGTCGGGCCAGGATTGCGCCGCCGTGGGGGGCGCAGCGGCAGGTGCCGGTTCAGTTGCAAGTTGATGCAATTCGCTCACCAGGCATCGATGAAGCGGCGTTCATGCCGGCCGGGTGCCGCACGGGGCGGCTGCGCGGCCAGCCCCGCAAGCAGCCAGCGGCGCGTCTGTTCGGGGTCGATCACGGCGTCTATTTCCAGCACCGACGCAATCGACAGCGCCTTGCCGTGTTCGACCAGTTCGGCCACCTTCGCCTCGTACCAGGCCTGGCGCGCGGCGGGGTCGGCGATGGCTTGCATCTCCTTGCGATAGCCCAGGCGCACATAGCCTTCCAGCCCCATGCCGCCGAATTCTCCAGAAGGCCAGGCGACGGTGAACAGCGTTTCATGAAAGCCGCCAGCGGCCATCGCCTGCGCGCCCAGGCCGTAGCCCTTGCGCAGCACGACGGTGAAGAACGGCACCTGCAGGCTGGCTGCGGCCAGGAACAGGCGCGCGTTGTGGCGCACCAGAGCCGTGGTTTCAGCCTGCGGGCCGACCATGAAACCGGGCGTGTCACACAGCGACAGCACCGGCAGGCCGTGCGCGTTGCACAGGCGCAGGAAACGTGCGGCCTTGTCGCTGGCCGCGGCGTCGATGGCGCCGCCCAGGTGCTGCGGGTTGTTGGCGATCAGCCCCAGCGGCCGGCCTTCGATGCGCACCAGCGCGGTGACCATGCCCAGGCCGAAGTCGCGCCGCAGTTCCAGCACGCTGTCGCTGTCGGCCAGCAGCGTGACGAGCGCGCGCACGTCGTAGGCGCGTTGCCTGTTTTCCGGGACCGCGTGGCGCAGCAGTCGCTGGTCGGCACATCGCCAGTCGGGCACCGGCCCCTGGAAATACGACAGGTAACGCTGCGCGACATCGGTGGCCTGCTGCTCGTCGTCGACCAGCACGTCCACCACGCCGCTGCCGGCGTGCATGGCCGCCGGGCCCACGTCATCTGGCGCCACCACGCCCAGGCCGCCGCCTTCGATCATGGCCGGCCCGCCCATGCCGATGCTGGCGCTGCGCGTGGCGATGATCACGTCGCAGCAGCCCAGCAGCGCGGCGTTGCCGGCAAAGCACCGCCCCGCCACCACGCCCACCAGCGGCACCAGGCCCGACAGGCGCGCAAACTGCGCAAAGGTGCTGCAGTCCAGCCCCGTCAGGCCCATGTGGTCGGTGTCGCCGGGGCGCCCGCCACCGCCTTCGGCGTACAGCACCAGCGGCAGGCGCAGGCGCTCGGCCAGGCGGAACAGGCGGTCCTGCTTCTTGTGGTTCATCGCGCCCTGGGTGCCGGCCAGCACGGTGTAGTCGTAGACCACGGCCATGCAGCTGGCGTTTTCGCTGCCCACGCGCGCCGCGTTGACGGTGCCGATGCCGGCGACGACACCGTCGGCGGGGGTGTTCTCGATCAAGTCCTGCAGCGTGCGGCGCTGCCGCTGTGCGGCCAACGCGAGCGCACCGTATTCGATGAAGCTGCCGGCGTCGAAAAGCTGCGCAATGTTCTCGCGTGCGGTGCGCAGCCCGCTGGCATGGCGGCGCGCCACCGCGACGGCGCGCGCAGCGTCCTGCGTGAGGGCCAGGCGCGCGTCCACCTGCGCCAGGTCGGCGCGCCGTTTTTCGGGGTCGATGGGTGCATGCACCACGGCGGCTGGGGCGTGGTCCGGAGTGGCTTGCAGCAGCGCTAGCACAGCACCGGCGGCGACGGTCTGCCCCACCGCCACCAGCACCTGTTGCACCACACCGCCGCCCGTCGCCACCACGCCGTGCTGCATCTTCATGGCTTCGAGCACGGCCACTTCGGTCCCTGCCTGCACGACGTTTCCGGGCGTGAGCGTCAGCGACACCACCGTGCCCTGCAGCGGGGCGTGCACGGCCAGCAGACCTTCATCGGGTGGGGTCTCGGCCCCGGATGTTTCTGCCGCCGTTCTGGCAGCCGACCTGGCGCCCGGCGCCACCGCCGCGGGCGCCGGGTTCAGCGCGTGCAGATGCTGGTCCAGAAACTGGGTGTGCACGCGGTTGGCCGCCACGTCGGGGTGTGCCAGCAAGGCGGCCAGCAGGCCCTGGTTGGTGGCCACGCCATCGATGTCGAATTCGCCCAGCGCACGCGTGGCCAGCGCCACCAAGTCGGCGTAGCGGCCCGATGCACTGTGCACCACCAGCTTGGCCAGCAGGCTGTCGAACGCGGTGCCCACGGTGCTGCCACCGCGCACGCCGCTGTCCACCCGCACGCCGGGCCCGGTGGGGGGCTCGAAGCGCTGCAGCACGCCGCCTTGTGGCTGCGCGCGGCCGTGCCCGTCCAGCGTCTCGGCGTTCAGGCGCAGTTGCATCGCGCAACCGCGTGGCGGCGCCAGCTGCTCAGGCAGCAGATTCAGGCCGTGCAGGCTGGCGCCGGCAGCGATGGCCAATTGCGCCTGCACGAGGTCGATGCCCCACACCATCTCGGTCACCGTGTGTTCCACCTGCAGGCGCGGGTTGGCCTCGATGAAGAAGAATTCCCCAGCACCGCCGTCGGCCGTGGTGTCGACCAGGAATTCGAAGGTGCACAGGCTGTCGACCTGTGCCGCGCGCGCCATCGCGATGGTGGCTTCGCCCAGGCGCTGGCGCAGCGCGTCGGACAGGCTGGGGCTGGGCGCGACCTCCAGCAGCTTCTGGTGCTGGCGCTGGAGGCTGCATTCGCGCTCGCCCAGTGTGGTGATGGCGCCGCCGCTGTCGCCAACGACCTGCACTTCCACGTGGCGGGCTTGCAGCAGCCGTTGTTCGACATACAGCCCGTCGTGCCCGAAGGCGGCCTGCGCTTCGGCCGCACAACGCTGGAATGCGGCGTCGATGTCGCCACGCTGGTGCACCGCGCGCATGCCGCGCCCGCCACCACCGGCCACGGCCTTGATCATCAGCGCGGCGCCGGGGGGCAGTGCGTTGAAGAAAGCATGGACCTGCGCCAGCGTCACCGCGCCGGCGCTGCCCGGCACCAGGGGCACGCCACAGCGTTGCGCCAGGCTTCGTGCCTCGGCCTTGTCGCCAAACAGTTGCAGCACCTCGGCCGACGGGCCGACGAAGCGCAGCCCGGCCGCGGCGCAGGCGCGCGCGAAAGCGGGGCTTTCGCTGAGGAAGCCGTAGCCAGGGTGCACCGCGGTGCATCCCGTGTGCCGTGCCGCGGCGATGAGCGCGTCGATGTCCAGATAGGCCCGCGGGCCGGCGCCGGGCAGGTCCACGGCCTCGTCGGCGCGGCTGCGGTGCAGCGACAGCGCATCGTCGCTGCTGGCCACCGCCACGCTGCGCCAGCCCAGGGCCTGGGCTGCGCGCGCGATGCGAATGGCCACCTCGCCGCGGTTGGCAATCAGGAGCTTTTGGCTGGGCGTGGGGGTCATGGCGGGCGTGCTGCTGGGGGGTGGGCCGGGTCCGAAGGGCGCGGTGCGTAGTGTCACCGGCCCCGGGCCCCGTCCCGGCGCTGCGTTCCCCAGCCGCCCGCCAGGGGCGCTGCGCCTTCAGCCGAGCGCGTAACGCACGCGGTACAGGCCGCCGTCGCCCGTGACCGACACCAGCGACTGTTCACCCGTCTTGCCGTTCAGCACCAGCGGCTTGACGCCGACGATGTCGTCGCGGCCGCCGGCACTGCTCAGCAGGTGCAGGAAGATGGCGCCGCGCATCGCGCTGGCGAGGTCGTTGCGCACCTTCGAAGTCACGGTGTTCGAGCCGGTGGCGCGGAACTGGTTCAGCGCGCTCTTCACGGCCTGCTCGATGGCGCCCACTTCGGCGCTGCCGATGTCGACGCCGTCGTCTTCTTCCACCACGGCGCACAGCACCACCGTCTTGTTCGGTACGAAGCCGAAGCCCTGTGACACCGTCTCGTTGACGGTCCAGATCTCGCCGGCGTCGACCTCGTTGTGCCAGTTGCCCTGGCGCGTCATCTTGATCGACGTGGCGCCGCTGGTGATGTCACCGACGAAGGTCAGAAAGTAGGGGCTGTCGGCACCGACTTCGTCGGTCTCGATGGCGCACTGAAAACGCTTGAGGATGAGCTTGCTCATGATGAATTCCTTTGCTGGTTTGCTGGGTTGACTTGTGGGGGCCGCGGTGCTGCCCGTCCACGTGGTGATGGTCTGGCCGGCCCGCCCACGGCTGGCCTACAGCTGCCGTGCGATGCGCACCCCCTGATGGGTGATGATTCGCATTGCCATGCCAGCCTCTGCCAGCGCCCCCGCCCTGCCGACCCCGGCCAACGACGAGCAGGCCCGCGCCTGCGCCGACCGCGCGGCCGCCTGCTGGCTGCAGGGCGACGCTGCCGCGCTGGCGGCGCTGTGCGCGCCGCTCAGCGTTGCCGAGCTGCAACGCTGGCCCGACCTGGCGCGCTGGCGCGGTTTGCTGGGCCTGCTGCGCGAAGACGAAGAGGCCCTGGCCTGCCTGGCGCTGGCGCATGCCGGGCACCTGGCTGAAGGGCAGGCGGATGACGCGCTGATCGACGCGGCCATCGCGCTGGCCCTGTGCCTGTGCGACATCGGATCGATGGAAGAAGTCACCGTCTGGATCGGCTGCGCCGCCGCGCTGCCCAGCGCCCTGGCTCCCGACGATTCGTCACCCTGGGCCTTGTGGTGGCATCTGGGCCAGGTGGCGCGCGCGGTGTTGCAGCCTCCGCGCGCCGGCAGCGCACGCGACGACCGCGCGTCGCTGGCGTGGCTGCACCGCCTGTGGCAACCGCTGTCGCCGCCACGGCCGGCGCACGAACAGCTGCTGGTGGCCAGCGTGCTGGTCAATGCGCAGTTTGCCCGCCAGCAATATGAGCAGTTCGACCTGCTGGCCGGCACCGTGGGCACGCCGGCGGTGCTGGGAAGCGTGGCCGACCTGCCGGCCGCGCGCTGGCTGTACACGCTGGGATTTGCCTACTACCAGGTGGGCCGCTTCGACGCCGCGCAAAGCGCCTGGCAGGCCGGCCTGCAGCGCGCGGCTGGGTGGCCGCAGATCGGCACCCTGCTCGGCCTGGCCAGCCTGCGGCTGCTGCTCGACCAGGGTCGGCTGGCCGAGGCGCAGCGCTTGCAGGCTGGCTTGGCCTCTGCCTGGGGCCCGGGCCGGCCTGCACAGCGTGTGGAACTGGCGCAGATGCGCGCCCGGCTGCTGTTGCTGCAGGCTCAGCCCAGCGCCGCCGATGCAGCGCTTGCCGAAGCGCTGGCCTTGGCGCACCAGGCGGGCTTCAGCCAGACGGAACTGGCCTCCTGCCGCACCGACCAGGCGCAGGTGTGGCTGGCACTCGGGCGGTTGCAGGACGCTCAGGCGCTGTTGCAACAGCAGGCGCAGACACTGGCCGGCCGCGACGCCGCCATCTTCAGCTGCCTGGCGCTGCTGGTGCAGGCGCTGCAAACAGCGCCCGGGTTCGCTGCAGATGCCGAGGCCGATGCGGCCATCAACATCACCACCGCAGCCCGCCAGCCGCTCGCCCAAGGCCTGGCGCTGGCTTCGCAGCTGCGCTACACGATGTTCTTTCGCCTGCTGCCGGCCTGGGCTGCGCGGGTGTGCGCGCTGGCCTTGCGCCTGGGCGTGGAACCGGTGTTCGCCGCCGAGGTGGTGCGCCAGCGCGCCTTGCCCGCGCCCGCGGGCGCCGACTGCCACTGGCCCTGGCTGCTGTGGCTGCGCCTGCTGGGCGGCTTCGAGCTGTGCCTGCACGGGCAGGCACAACCGCGCCAGCCCAAGCCCCAGGCCAAGCCGCTGGAGTTGCTGCGCCTGCTGGCCTGCAGCCCTGGCATGGGCCTGGGCATGGCGCAGGCGGCGGACGCACTGTGGCCAGACGCCGACGGCGCGGCGGCGCAGAAGTCGCTGGAAGTCACCACACACCGACTGCGCAAGTTGTTGGGCGACGCGCCACTGTTGACGCAAAGCGAAGGCCACCTGCAGCTGGACGTGCACCGCGTCAGCAGCGACCTGCGGCTGCGCGACGCCCTGACGCAACAGCTGGTCGACGAGGCCCTGGCCCCGCGGGGCGGCGTGCTCGGGCTGGGCGCGGTCAGCGAGCGGCTGCGTGACTGGCTGGCCCTGGGCGCGCCGGCAGCGCTGCTGTTGCCCGGCGCACCCGATTCGCCCTGGCTGCTGGAGCGCCGCCAGCAAGTGCAACGCGACACGCGCCGCATGCACGGCGCCGTGCAGGCCTTGCTGGCGCGAGCGCGTCTGCAGGCCAGCGTCGGCAGCGACGATGCTGCGCTGCTGCAGACGTTGGAGACGAGCGTGGCGCAGGTGTTTGCGGCCGGCCCGCGCTGACCGCGGGGTGGCAGGTGCGTGGGCGGGCTGCCCGGCCACGCACCTTGGGCGCGCCCTCGCCACGCCGGCAGCGCTGCCGCGCGTGAACGGACTGGACGCGCGGCCAACCGACAACCACGCCGGCAGCGCCGCCGCCCGTGAGTCACCGGGCCGCGGCGATACCCTTGAGCACCATGTCTTTCGCGCCGGAGGCCTTCAAGCCGGCGCGCACCGCCTTTTCCAGCGCCTGCGCGCGTGCCTGCGCCTGACGCGTGGCGGTGGACCCCGTCAGACCGGGGTCGGCGCGGGTGCTCAGCGCCACTTGCGCGCCGGCTGGCAGCGCGGCCAATGCGCGCACGATGTCGGTCACCACCGCGGCGTCACCGGCGGCCAGACCGGTGCCATTGAACTCAAGCCTTTGCAGGGCCGTGCGCAGCGCGGGCGGCACGCCGGCGGCGTGCACGACGCTGTCTGCGATGGCGCAGTCGGGCTTGCACTTGGCCCATGAAGTGGCGTGCAGCGTGATCAGGCACAGGACCACGGCAACGTTCACCGACCAGCATTGAGTGTCTGATTTCATGGCAATCTCCCAGGGGATGCGTGGCATGGTAGTGCTTCGCTGCCGACGCGGGAAGTGGTCTTCTGCCCGGCCATCACAGTGCTGCAGCGTGGCGGGTGCGCAACTCTCTGCGCGTGACCGTCAGCGGCAAGCTCGGGGGCCTCGAAGTGAAGGCGGCTTGTGGGCGTGAAGCGCCCGTCTTGGTGGCCGCGAACCCGGGTTTGCAGACCCACCTGCTTAGGGGGGATGGCTCGCCACGAACCCGAATCAAGGGCCCATACTCGTTGCAAACCGCAATGGGGTCGTCGCAATGACCGCCCTGATGGATCAACAGCTTTCCCGGAGCCTCGCATGCCTTCGACCAACGCCCGCCCCCATCAGTCCCGGCACTTTTGTGCAAGTCAGGTCGCGGCTGCGGCAGGCTTCTTGTTGCTGGCAGGGGCCGTCACCAGCGCACAAGCCAACATCGACATCGTGTTCGACTACAGCTACGACACAGGGTTTTTCAACAGCAATCCAGCGCGAAAGAGCCTGCTGGAGGCGGCCGCCTTGAGTTTTGAGTCTCGTTTGACGGACAGCCTGACGGCCATCTCTTCGGGCGGTGGCAACAGCTTTAATGCCCAGTTTTTCGACCCCACCAACCCGGCCGCCACCATCACTCTCAACGGCTTCAGCGTGGCCGCGAGTGAAGTCCGTGTTTTCGTGGGCGCGTCTGGTTTGGGCGGCGCCCTGGGTGTTGGTGGGCCTGGCGGCTTCGGCGCATCGGGCACTTTGGGCTTCTTGGACAACGCGTCCTCGCGCGGCCAAGCCGGGGCACTGGGCCCCGCGGCGAGCCGCACCGACTTCGGCCCTTGGGGTGGTTCCATCGGTTTTGACAGCGGCACGAGTTGGTACTTCGACACCGACCCCGCCACGGTGGAGCCCTTCGCAGGCTCGTTCGACTTCTACTCGGTGGCCGTGCATGAGCTCGGGCATGTTCTGGGAATAGGCACCCAGGCGTCCTGGAACAACCGCATTTCGGGCATGACCTTCAACGGCACCGCGGCGGGCGTGCAGACGCTGTCTCCTGACCTCGCGCACTGGGCCGTCGGCACGATGAGCTTCGCGGGAGTCAACGCGCAGGAAGCTGCAATGTCGCCCAGCATCGACACCAACGAGCGCAAGTACTTCACCACACTCGACTTCGCCGGCATGACCGACATCGGCTGGCAGGTTTCGGCCGTTCCTGAACCGGCTGCCTGGTTGATGTGGGGCGCTGGAGGAGCCATGCTCGTTGGCCTGCGCCGGCGTCGCGCGCGCGCTTCATCACAGGGATGTGCTGGCGCCTGAGGAGCGGCGTACAGAGGTGGCGCTGCGCTGCGCCGTGCGATGAAGCACCAGGGCTTTTGAAGCCCAAAGATGCAGCCGGCAGCGGTATGACAGTGAGTCTCCGGCTTCATCATGTCAGCACCGTGTCGGTGGTGTCCGATGGCTAAACCCGGTTGACAGGTGTGGCGGACAGCCGAGGCCCCGGGGCTGCTGCGCGCAGCGTGTGGCTTGCCTACACTGAAGCCATGGACACACCAACACCAGAGACGCGGCACCCTGCTGCGCAGCCCGCCCACGCGCCAGCGGGGCGCCAGCGCCGCGCGATGTCGGGCCGAGACATCCACGAGTCACACCGCGTGTCGACGCCGCTGGAGTTGCTGTTCGACCTCACCTTCGTGGTCGCCATTGCTGCCGCCGCGTCGCAGCTGCATCACGCGGCGGCCGGGCACCACCTGGCGCAGGGCCTGGTCGGCTTTGCCACCACCTTTTTTGCGATCTGGTGGGCCTGGATGAACTTCACCTGGTTTGCCAGCGCCTACGACACCGACGATGCGCCCTACCGGCTGCTGACGATGGTGCAGATGGTGGGCGTGTTGGTGCTCGCCGCCGGTGTGCCGCAGGCGGCGCAGGGCGACTTCACCACCATCACGATGGGCTACCTGGTGATGCGGGTGGGGCTGGTGGCGCTGTGGTGGCGTGCCAGCCGAGAACACCCGGACAGGCGCCGCACCTGCCAGCGTTATGCCATCGGCATTCTGGTCGTGCAGTCGCTGTGGGTGCTGCGGCTGGCGCTGCCACCGGCCTGGAGCCTGCCCAGCTTCGGGCTGCTGGCCTTGCTGGAGTTCGTCATTCCGGTGTGGGCCGCCAAGGTCGGGCACACACCCTGGCACGCGCACCATGTGGCCGAACGCTACGGCTTGTTCACCATCATCGTGCTGGGTGAATGCGTGCTGGGGGCGACCAATGCAGTGGCCAGCGTCATTGGTTCCGTCGGCTGGTCCTTCAGCGCGGTGCTGGTGGGTTTTGGCTCGGCCAGCCTGGTGATGGCACTGTGGTGGGTGTACTTTCTTGTGCCTTCGGGACCGGCGCTGCATCGACACCGCGGGCGCGCGTTTGGCTGGGGTTATGGCCACGCCATCGTCTTCCTGTCGCTGGCCGCACTGGGCGGCTTTCTGGAAGTGGTGGCCGACCAGTTGAAGACGCCCGTGCTTTCACCAGCCAACGCTGCTGCTGCAGCGCACACGGTCTCGGCCACCTACGCCATCGCGCTGGTGGCGGCTGCGGTGGCGCTGTACCTGCTGTCGGTGTGGTGGATGAGCCAGCATGTCACGCGCCACGGCGCGGGCTTGCATGGGGTCTGGCTGGCCAGCCTGGCGGTGCTGGCTGCGGTGGTGGCGGCCGTGGCCGGTGGCCTGCCGCTGCCGTGGGCGCTGCCGGCCTTGACGCTGGCGCCGATGCTCGTCATCTTGACCGTCGAGCGCGGTTTGCGGCATCGGCCCGAGCGCTTTGCCATTCGGTGATGGGTTTTTAAGGAGCCCTGAAGAGGCCTTGAGGCGCGGCCCGCGGCGCCCGCCGTCGCGCCCCGCATCGTCACATGCAGGGCCTTGCTTCAGCCCTTTCCCAGCGCCGCCAGCTTCAGCCGCTGTACCTTGCCCGATGGGCCGCGCGGCAGATCGGTCACGAACACCAGTTGCCGCGGCGTCTTGTAGCGGCCCAGGTGCTGTTCACAGTGCCGCAGCAGTTCGGCTTCATCGGCAACAGCGCCTTCGCGCAGCACCACGCAGGCCAGAATTTCCTGTCCGTAATGTTTGTCGGGTATGCCCACGGCGGCGGCGTCCAGCACGGCGGGGTGTTTGAGCAGCGCTTCGTCTATTTCGCGCGGGGCGATGTTCTCCCCGCCCTTGATGATGAGTTCCTTGATGCGGCCGGTGACGAAGAAGAACCCGTCGGCGTCGCGGTGGCCCAGGTCGCCGGTGCGCAGCCAGCCGTCGGACGTGAAGGCTTCGGCCGTGGCCTTGTCGTTCTTGTAGTAACCCCGCATCACGTGCGGGCCGCTGATGATGATCTCGCCCGTGGTGCCGTCGGGCACCGGCTGCAGCGCGGCGTCGATCACCCGCGCATCGCCGCCGCTGGCGCGGCCCACCGAACCCAGCTTGCGCTGGGCGGCCGCCAACGGGTTGGAGAAACTGGGCGCCACGGTTTCGGTCAGGCCCATGGTTTCGATGACGCCGATGCCAAAACGCGATTCAAAGGCGCGCAGGTGTTCGGGCGGCAGAGCGGCGGAAGCTGAGCGGCAAAAGCGCAGCCCGTGCAGTGCGGCGGCGGCCGGCGCCTGGGCCCGCGCTTCCAGCAGGAACGAGATGATGGTGGGCACCACGTTGATCCAGGTGCAGTGGTTTTCTTCGGCTTGTGACCAGAAGCGCTGGGCCGAAAAA
>JANOZF010000134.1:0-34748 GCA_031429255.1 Rubrivivax sp. | reverse complement strand
TCGGTGCCGCTGCGCTGCGGGTTCACGTACAGCGGCTTGTCGTAACCACGCTCGGCCTTCCACTTGTCGATCGCCACCTGCGTCACCCGCTTGCCGCCCAGGTTCAGCCGCGCCATGTCGTCGGGCGTGTTGATGGTGAAGAAAAGAATGAACGTGAGCAGGTTCACGCCCAGCAGGATGAGCACGCCGTAACCGATGCGACGCAGGATGAAATTGAACATCGTGCGCCCCGGCTAGATCACGCAGACCGCTTGGTTGCGCTTGCTCATTGGAGCTCCTTCATGCTGCGCACTCCGGATTCCGCCTTTGGGGCGGCCCGTCGTGCTCATGCGTCGGCACCCAGCACTTCGCCCCGTGCGTTGGTGCGCTCGCGACGGCGCAGGTGGCGTCGCGCCACCCATACCAGCGCCAGCGCGGCGGCCAGCATCAACAGCAGCGGCCACCACACCGGGCGGTTCCACGCCGACAGCGCGGCCACGCGCTGCGGCACGTCCAGCCGCAGGTAGCGCGCCTGGTCGCGCACCAGAATGGCCGACTTGTTGTTGAGCACCCAGCGCTGCACCGCAGCCGATGAATAGGGGAAGAAACCCATCGTCCACGGGGCGTCTTCGCGCGCCACGCGCACCATCTCGTCGATGAGCTGCTGCTTCTCGGGCCCGTCGGGCAGCGACTTCATGCGTTCGAACAAGCGGTCGTACTCAGGGCTGTCGTAGTTCGACGTGTTTTCGCCGTCGTACTTGGTCTTGCCGGCCTTGCTGTACAGCAGGAACAGGAAGTTCTCGGCGTCGGGGTAGTCGGCATTCCAGCCCAGCCAGAACACCTGGTACTTGCCCTTGCGCACCTTGTCCTGGAACTGGTTGTTGTCGGTGGCACGCACCTCGAGCTGGATGTCGAGCTTGGCAAACTGGCGAACCACCCAGTCGATCTCGGGCTTGCGCTCGGGCGTGGCCGGGTAGTAGACGTCGTAGTTCAAGACCAGAGGCTTGCCGGTCTTGGCGTCGCGGCCGTCGGCGTAGCCGGCCTCGGCCATCAGCTTGCGCGCGTCCTCGATCGGGCGGCGCACTGCCTTGCCGTCGCGCCAGACGTGCGTGAGCGGGTTCACGCCCTCGGGCGTGCCCTCGCGCGAGCCGAAGATGCCCGGTGGCAAGGGGCTCTGCGCGGTGTCGCCGGCCTTCTTGGGGAAGACCTTGGAGTATTCCTCCCAGTCCATCGCGATGCTGATGGCCTGGCGCAACTTGCGGTTGCGCAGCTTCTTCTCGGGCGTGCTGCCGTCTCCGATCACCGGGTCGAGCATGTTGAAGGCGACGAAATAGCTGTTCACGTCGGAACCGCGGTTCAGGCGGAAGCCCTTATCCAGGAACTCGGCGCGCACCTCTTCGCTGTCCTGCATGCCGACGAGATAGTCCATGCCGGTGTCGGTGCGCTCGAAGACCTCGATGTCGTAGAAGCCCTGCCTGAACTTGCCCTTGCGCGGCACGCCCTCGCGTTCGATGGTCGACACCAGCGTGTCGATGAAGGGCATGGTCTTGCCGCAATCGTCCAGCAGCCCTTCTTCCTTGTCCCCAGGCATGCCCTCGCAGGGATAGGGCTCGCCCCGGTAGTGGGGGTTGCGCTTCATCACGTGGTGCCGGTCCTTGACGAACTCGGTCATCATGTAAGGGCCCGTGCCCACCGGCCACACGTCCAGCGTCAGCGCGCGCTCGGCCATGCCGGGCTGGGCATAGAACGCGTCAGCCTCCCACGGCACCGGCGCCATGAAGGTCATCTGCATCCAGTAGCTCCACTGCGGGTACTTGCCTTTGATGCGCACCCGCAGCAGGTGTTTTTCCGGTGCCGAGGCGCCGCTCAGCGGCCACTGGCGGAAGTCCAGAAAGGGCTTGTCCAGACTGGCCTTGTCCAGGCCCTTTTGCAGCAGTGCATCTTGCTGCTTGACCAGCTCACCGTACTCCTTCAGGCCGACGACGAACTCGGCAAAGGTGCTGAAGATGGGTGCGGTGATGCGCGTGGTGGCGTGGCGCTTCAGTGCGTAGACGAAGTCTTCAGCCACCAGTTCGCGCGTGCCCTGGTGCTCGAAGTCCAGCGGCGTGCGCCGCTCGCCCAGTTCGCCCGGCTTCATCGCGTGGTAGCGGTGGCGGCCCTTTTCGTCGAGCGCCAAGGCCGGGTGCGGCTGGTAGCGGATGCCGGCCTTGATGGGGATGTCGTAGACGCTTTCGGCCACCAATTCTGTGGGCGCGTCGTCGGCCAGGCGCTGCCCGTTCTTGTCGACAAAGTAGGGTTGCACCACCTGCGCCGCGGTCTTGGGCACCAGCTGGAACGGCCGCTTCAGGTAGTGGTAGCCGTACAGCGGCTCGTAGATCTGGTAGGTGTAGGGCGTGTCGTTGGACCAGTACGACGCAGTCGGGTCCAGGTGCCGCGGCGAGTTCTCGATGACGGCACTGAACAGCGTGTTGCTGGCCGCGGCCTTGTCGGGCCAAGGGTTGTTGTTGCAGCCGCTGATGGCCACCACAGCCAGCAGCACCGCGCACAGCCAACCGAGCAGGCGCCCGCCCTGGCAGGGGCGGTGCACAGGTGAATCGTCGTGTTGGCGCATCGCCGCCCTGCCCTACCAGCCGATGAGCGCATCGCGCCCTTGCACCAGCAGTTGCACACGCCGGCCCAGCGGCATCGTCACCTTGGGCTGCACATGGCCGAACGGCAGCCCGGTGAGCACCGGCACCTTCAGCAGGCTGCGCAGGTGTGCCACCACGGTTTTCATCGTATAGCCACGGTCCAGCGGCGTGGGCTTCCACGCGCTGAAGGCGCCCAACAGAACAGCTTTCTGCTGCGCCAGCACGCCCGCCTGGTGCAGGTGCAGCAGGTTGCGCTCGACGCGGTAAGGATGCTCGTTGACGTCTTCGATGAACAACACGCCGCCTTTGATGGCCGGCCAATGAGGCGTGCCGATCATGCAAGACAGCATCGTCAGGTTGCCACCCCACAGCGGGCCGCGCACCGACAAGCCATCGAAGCCGGCTTCGGTGCGAAAGCCCACGGCTTCGAGTTGCCCGCCCATCGCCTCGACAAAACAATCGCGCGTGACCTCGTCGACACCACCCGCTTCGTCGGCGCGGCTGAAGTCGTCCAGCGCCATTGGCCCGGCCCAGCTGCCGGCACCGGTGTGCTTCAGCAGGCCCAGCTGCAGCATCGTCAGGTCGCTGTAGCCCACCCAGCGCGTGCCGCTCTCCACGCTGCGCGCCAGCAGCTTCCAGTCGATGCTGTCCAACAGCCGCGACAGCCCGTAGCCACCGCGGGTAGCCATGGCGATGGACGGTGCGGCGCGAGCCACGCGGTGCAGCGCCTGCAGCCGCGTGGCGTCGTTGCCGGCAAAGCGCTGCGAACGTGCCAGCGCGGCTTCGTCCAGGCTGGCGTCGAATCCCAAGGCACGCAGGCGTTTCACGGCCAATCGCAGCGGCGCTGCTTGCGGCACCACGCCGGCGGGGGACACAAGGGTCAGCAGAGTCATGCAGGGGTTCAAGAAGGCTCGTTCGGGTCGGCCGGGAAGGCTGAGGCGGCGCCGGGCTGCAGCTCTTGCGCCTCACCCACCGGTATGGCGTCCATTGTCGCCGCAAGGCGGGACTGCCGACGCTGCCGGTGCTGCTGGCGGCGCTGGGCAAAGAATTCGCGCAGCAGGGCGCTGCAGGCGTCGGTCATGACGCCGCCCACCAGCGCCGTGTGGTGGTTCAGTTGCGGCTGATCGAAAAGGTTCAGCACGGAGCCGGCGGCGCCCGTCTTGGGGTCGTTGGCGCCAAACACCACGCGGCTCAGTCGCGCGTGCATCAGCGCCATCGCGCACATCGCGCACGGCTCCAGCGTCACATACAGCTCGCAGCCGGGCAGCCGGTAATTGCCCAGCAGAGTGGCCGCATGGCGCAATGCCACGATCTCGGCATGCGCCGTGGGGTCGTGCGTGGTGATGGGGCGGTTGTAGCCGGTGGCGATGACCTTGCCGTCGCGCAGGATCACCGCACCCACCGGCACCTCGCCCACCAGCAGCGCGTTGTGCGCCTGGTCCAGCGCCAGGCGCATGCCGTGCTCGAGCGCCGCAGCGTCATCCATGGCACAAGATTGCCAGCCCGGTTGGCGGCAAGCGCAGGCGGTGTTTCGTCGGGCGCGTCATCACGCAGATTGTGACGGCGCCGCCCGGCCCGTCACGCCGCAGACGGCGCAGACACCCGCGGTGCAGCCAGCGCCGAAGCTCGAAACCCCATCAGAGCGGCACAGCTCGGTGCCGTGAACTATCCTGCGTGTGATGAACGAACACATCGACCAACTCCTGCGCCAGATGGCCACGCTGGAAGCCGAACTCCAGGACGCCATGCATCAGCGGGAGAGCCGCATGTTCTTCCAGCTCAAGGGCAAGCGGGTGGAGTTCGAACGCTCGGTGCTGGCTGCGCACCGGCTGCTGAGGACCAACCTGCTGCGCTGGCTGGTGACCAACCGGCCACAGAACCTGATCACCGGGCCGCTGATCTACGCGATGGTGCTGCCGATGATGCTGATGGACCTGTGCGTCAGCGTCTTCCAGTGGACCTGCTTTCCCATCTACGGCATCAAGCGCGTGCCGCGCAGCGACTACATGGTGTTCGACCGCAGGCACCTGGGTTACCTGAACCTGATCGAGAAGTTCCACTGCACCTATTGCGAATACGGCAACGGCCTGATGGCCTACATGACAGAGATCCTGGCCCGCACCGAGCATTATTTCTGCCCCATCAAACACGCCCACAAGGTGTTGGGGCCGCACAAGCGCTACGCACGGTTTCTGGCCTATGGCGACGCACCCGACTACGAAGCGCGACTGGAAGCCTACCGGGTGGCGCTGGGCAAGGAAGTCTGAGCCACAGCAAGGCCACCTTCGCCAGCCGAGCCGGGGCCGCTGCGCGCGGCGAATCGGACAGCGCCCGGCTGTTGAACAGACGCGGGCCGTGCCGCCGCTGCCGCTGCCGGCGCGCCGGTTTCCGTTCCCCGGCGCCGTTCTCGGTCAAGTGACTGCTTCGGTGCGCGGATTGAAACCTGGGAAGGCCAGCGCCAGCGCCCGGTAGGCCTCTTGCTCTGCTTCGGTGGCGGCCGGTGGCCACGCCACGGCCAGCAAGGCGTACAGGTCACCCGGCGTTTGCGCAGGCAACCCGCGCCCCTTGAGCCGCAGCTTGCGTCCCGATGTCGAGCCCGGCGGAATGCTCAGCTCCACGTCGCCCGCGGGTGTGGCCGCCTTCACCGTGGCGCCCAGCGCCGCTTCCCAGGGCGCCAACGGCAGATCGAAGGTGACGTCGCGGCCATCGACCCGGAAGTGCGGGTGCGGCGCAAACTGGATTTCGAGGTACAGGTCACCCGCCGGCCCGCCACCGAAGCCGGGCGAGCCTTGCCCGGCCAGCCGCAGCTGCTGTCCTTGCCGCAGGCCCCTGGGAATGGTCACGTGCAGTTGCCGGTCCTGCAGCACGTTGCGGCCCTGCGCGTCGGCAACCGGCACGCGCAGCGACAGCGTGCGTTCGGCGCCACGGTAGGCGTCGAGCAGCTCGATCACCACCTGTGCATGGTGGTCGGCACCGGCACGGCGCTGCGCCCGGCCTGGCCCTGCACCCGCTGCGCGGCCGAAGATGGAATCGAAGAAATCACTGAACGCAGGCGCTTCAGGGCCATCCCGGGCATGGCCGCGCCGCGCGGGCCCGCGGGCGGAAGAGCCGGCATCCCATCCGGCCGGCGGCTCATAGGGTTCACCGCGTGCATGGCGCTGCGCGATGTCGTCATAAGCCGCCCGGCGCTCGGTGTCGATCAGGGCTTCATGCGCTTCGGAGATCTCCTTGAAGCGGGCCTCGGCGTTGGGTTCCTTGCTGACGTCGGGGTGGTACTTGCGCGCCAGCTTGCGGTAGGCACGCTTGAGCTCGGCGGCGCTGGCCGTGGCAGCCACTCCGAGTGTGGCGTAGTAGTCCTTGAATTCCATTGCGCGATGTCGGCTCATGCGTCGCATTGTCGCGGTGCCGGGCACAGCATGGCGCCGATGGGCGGCGCCGTCCGTACGCCATGGCACCGTCGAGGTGCGACGCGGCACCCCCCAGGCCGCGCTGCATGCACGACCCCGAGGTCGGGCGGTTCGGCAACCGTCGCCCCCGGGAAGCAACAGCAACCCGCTACGTGCTCGCAGCAGCGCCTCGAGCCAGATAACGCGCCAGACCCGCACCACCGGCGCGCATCACGCCGTCATGGTTCCAGCGGAACAGCGGCGCCAGCAACGGCGCCGACCAGCGCATCCAGCGGCGCCCCAGGTCGACGCGCCAGACGTAAGTGACGTCGGTGTGGCCCGCCCCCGCCCGCAGCAGCCAGATGCCTTCGCCGCGCAGCTGCCCGCGCGAACGGCCGCGGATGCGCTCATGCCAGACGGACTCGATGGACTCGATCTCGATCTCGATGTCATAGGGCAACCGGGTGCCCCAGTGGAACAGGCGCACGCTGCCCAGCCCGTCACACCCCCCGGGCCGAAGCAGCCGCACCGAGCGCACATAGGGCCACCACAAAGGCCAGCGCTCGGGCTCGGTCAGGGCCGCCCAGACCTGGTCCACGGGTGCGGCCAGCCGCCAATGGCTGACCAGGTCGAAGTGATGCCTCAACGAAGTCTCCTGCAATGGCAGCCATACGCGGGCGGGACGGCGACAGATGCGGCCGTCGGTTCTGGCGCGTCGCGCAGCAGCGGCGTGCGGTGTGTGCCGCGGTCCGTGCTGCATCTGGCCACCCCATGGCCGCGTAGTAGCTGCCATGGAAGTCAAGCCGTCACTGCTGCCAGCCCGGTCGCCGTCAGAGCCGACCGAAGCCCGCACACGGGCCATCAAGCGCCGCCTGCTGCACCGTGTCGCCGAAGCTGAAACCTCCCATGTCAGCATCGGCGCCGGTGAAGGCGGCTGGCAGCCGTGGTTGCCGGGCGTCAGCATCAAGGTGCTGTACGAACGTGACGGCCTGTTGTCGTACCTGCTGCGGCTGCAAGCCGGCGCCACCCTGCCGCCGCACCGGCACCCGGTGGATGAAGAGTGCGTGGTGCTCGAAGGCTCGGTGCGCATCGGCGCCAACCAGCCTTTGGGCGCAGGCGGCTACCATCTGGCCCACAAGGGGACCTTGCACACCGCCATCGGCAGCCCGGGCGGTGCCATCATCTTCTTGCGCGGCGCCGTGCCGCAGGCCGATCAGGAGCTTTGATGAAACGCGGACGAACTTCGGTCATGCACCTTGCATCCAGTATGGATGCGGCTGCGTATGCCATCGCCAAGCTCTCGGAGGGTGTTGACGAAACGAATGGCACCCGACATTCATTTCGTCAACACCCTGTCAGGGGCCGGCGGCAGGAGGTCGCCACCGCGACAGGAGCCGGGAGCCCCTTCACACCCGAGTTGGCACCATGACGCCACCGACTGACCAGCCAGCACCCCAGCAGCGGCACTACGAACCTTGCACAGACCCAGAGGCCTGGGCTGACGCAGACCTGTTCAACGACCCCGCGGGCGAGTACGACGACGCCGGGCAGCCTGAACGGGACGCCGTGGCCCGGGCACCGGCGGCCATGGCAGCCCATGGCCTGCCGTCGGCGCTGACGGAAGAGCAGCTGGTGACGTGGATCGCCGCCATCGCAAACCGTGAAGAGCACGCACTGAGTGCGCTGTACGACGGCACGCTAGGGCGCGTCTACGGACTGGCGCTGAGCATCGTGCGCAAGGCGTCGCTGGCCGAAGAAGTGGCCGAAGACACCTACTTCCAGGTCTGGCGCCAGGCCTTGCGCTTCGACCCCGCGCGGGGCGCGCCGATGGCCTGGCTGCTGGGCATGGCGCGTTCACGGGCCATCGACGCGCTGCGCCGCGAAGCACGCTTCCAGCATCAAAGCCTGGACCTGGGCAGCGCCGCCGAAGTGGCCGACGACACGCCCGCCACCGACGACCTGCTGGACGTGGCACAGGGCCACGCCGAACTGCACCGGGCGCTGATGCTGCTGAACGCACAACCGCGGCAGCTGGTGGCGCTGGCCTTCTTTCGCGGCTTGAGCCATGAGGAAATTGCTTCACAGACCCACCTGCCGCTGGGCACCGTGAAGAGCCAGATCCGCCGTGCCTTGCTGGTGCTGCGGCAAACCCATGGCGAGGCCGGGCTGCCGGCGCTGGCCAGTTGACCGGTACGCCGCCGGCACAGCCCTGCATCACCGGCACCCCTTTTGAATCGACCCTTGAATTGAGCCTTGAGCCTTCCATGAGCAAGACCCCCTTGAACCGCCCCGTGGATTTTCCGGCGCCTGCGCGCGCGGGTGCGGTCCTGGCTGACGATGACGAACTCCAGGTGCTGCTGGAGCCGCCCTTCGCCGCGGCCTGGGACCGGGCTGAGCCGGCGCCTGCCGGCTCGGCCACCCTGCATGCGCGGCTGATGGCCCGCACCGCGGCCACGCGGGCCGCCGAAGCCGAGATGGTCACCCAACGGCGGCGCCTGCTGCCACGCCACCCGGTGGCCGCCGGCGCCACGGCGCAGACGCTCTATGAACCGACGCCGGGCCGCCCTGCGAGGCCGGGCGAGCCGCGCCGGGTGCGGCTGCTAGAGCTGGCACCTGGCGCCACGCTGCAGCCGCACGAGTGGTGCCCGGCAGACGCGCAGGCGCACCAGCGCGAACTGCTGGTGCTGGCCGGCACGGTGCAATTGGATGAACAGACGCTGTCCCTGCGCGACTATCAGCTGCTGCCGCCGGGCGTGCCCGCGCCCACGGTGCACGCACCCGAGGGCGCGCTGCTCTTCGTTCGCGAGGCCGAGCCCACCGAAGACCACGGCACGGCCCCGCTGACGGTGCTGGACGCCGAAGCCGGCTGGCCAGACTTCGCACCGGGCATCCAGCGCCGCGTGCTGTCGCAACACCGGGGCCAGGCCTCGATGCTGTACCTGGCGCAGCCGGGCGCGCAGGTGCCCCGCCACACGCATGGGCACGATGAAGAATGCCTGATGGTGCAAGGTGAGCTGTTTCTCGATGACCTGCTGCTGCAGCCCGGCGACTACCAGCTGGCACCTGCGGGCACCGGGCACCGCATCACCGAAACCGACACCGGTGTGGTGATCTACGCCCACGGCGACCTGGATCTGCAGTTCGTGGCCTGAGACCCGATACAGGGCCCGTCCAGGCAGGCAGCCCGCACGGGCCGAGCAGGCGCCGACCACCGCGATCTTCAACTGCGGCTTCTCCGATTCACGATGACATTGGAGGATGCCGCGCAGCGCCGTCAGGCCAAGGCCAGCGCCTGGCCGCCGCCATAGCTGCCCTGCAGCGGCGCAGGCCCGCCCGGCAGGACCCGCACCGCGCAATACTTAAACTCGGGAATCTTGGCGAACGGGTCCAGCGCGGCGTTGGTCAAGCGGTTGATGGCCGCTTCGTAATAGCAGAAGGGTACGAACACCGCACCGCGAGGCGTACCGTCGTCGGCACGTGCGTACAGCGAAACCTCGCCCCGGCGCGACTGCAGCGTGACCAGACTACCGGGCTGCGCACCCAGGGCCGCCAGGTCCAGCGGATGGATCAGCGCGGTGGGGTCGGGTTCCAGCGCGTCGAGCACTGCCGCCCGCCGCGTCATGCTGCCGGTGTGCCAGTGCTCGAGCTGGCGGCCCGTGATCAGCACCATCGGGTATTCGGCGTCAGGCCGCTCGGCCGCCGGGATGATGTCGGCCGGCACGAAGCGGGCCTTGCCGCCTTCACGTGGAAAGTGGTCGATGAAGACCACCGAGTCGCCGGCATCGCCTTCGTTCACGCAGGGGTAGGTGACGGCGTCTTCGCTCTGCAGCCGCTCCCAGGTGATGCCGCCGATGCTGGGCATGGTGTGTCGCATCTCGTCGAACACTTCGGACACATGGCCGTAGTTCCAGGCCAGGCCCAGGCGCTGCGCCATCTGCTGCAGGATCCACAGGTCTTGCCGAGCCTGCCCTGGCGGGTCGAGGGCCTGGCGGCCCATCTGCACCAGACGGTCGGTGTTGGTGAAGGTGCCGTCCTTTTCAGCAAACGCACTCGCGGGCAGGATCACGTCGGCCAGGTAGGCGGTTTCGGTGAGGAAGATGTCCTGCACCACCAGATGCTCCAGCGCCGCCAACGACTCGCGGGCGTGGTTGGCGTCGGGGTCGGACATCGCCGGGTTCTCGCCCTGCACGTACATGCCGCGGATCTCGCCCTTCTTGATGGCGTGCATCACCTCCACCACCGTCAGCCCAGGCTGGTCGTCCAGCGTGCCGGCAGGCAGCTTCCAGGCCTGCTCGAAGCGTGCACGCACGCCCGCACTGGAGACATGCTGGTAGTCGGGGAACATCATCGGGATCAGCCCCGCGTCAGACGCGCCCTGCACGTTGTTCTGCCCCCGCAGCGGGTGCAAGCCGGTGCCGGGGCGCCCGATCTGGCCCGTCATCAGCGACAGCGCGATCAGGCAGCGCGCGTTGTCGGTGCCGTGCACGTGCTGCGATATGCCCATGCCCCACAGGATCATCGAGGCCTTGGACGTGGCGTACAGCCGCGCCACTTCGCGCAGCGTTTGCGCCGGTATGCCGCAGATGGGCGCCATCGCTTCGGGCGTGTAGGCCGCCACGTTGTCGCGCAGTTCCTCGTAGCCGATGGTGCGGCTGGCAATGAACGCTTCGTCGACCAAGCCCTCGGTGACGATGACGTTCATCAACGCATTCAGCATCGCCACGTCGGTGTCGGCCTTGAACTGCAGGAAGCGGTGCGCCACGCGCGCCAGGTCGGAGCGGCGCGGGTCGCAGACGATCAGCTTGGTGCCGTTCTTGATGGCGTTCTTGATGAAAGTGGCGGCCACCGGGTGGTTCACGGTCGGGTTGGCGCCGATCAGGATCACCACCTCGGCCTTGGTCACGTCCATCACCGGGTTGCTGACCGCGCCCGAGCCAATACCTTCCAGCAGCGCCACCACCGAAGAGGCATGGCACAGCCGCGTGCAGTGGTCGACGTTGTTGCTGCCAAAGCCGGTGCGCACCAGCTTCTGGAACAGATAGGCTTCTTCGTTGCTGCACTTGGCCGAACCAAATCCGGCCAGCGACTTCTTGCCGTGACGGTCGCGGATGGCCGCCAGCGTGCCGCCGGCAAAGTCCAGCGCCTCTTCCCAGCTGGCTTCGCGGAAGAACTCCGTCACGCGGTCGGGGTCCATCTTGAAGTCGGCACCGAGCTGGTCGCGCTTGGGCGCGTCGGAGCGGCGGATCAACGGCACCGTCAGGCGGTGCGGGTGGTGCGCGTAGTCAAAACCGTAGCGGCCCTTGACGCACAACCGGCCCTCGTTGGCCGGGCCGTTGCGGCCTTCGACGTAGAGGATCTTGTTGTCCTTCACGTTGTAGGTGAGCTGGCAGCCCACGCCACAGAACGGACACAAGGAATCGACCTGCTTGTCGGGCACGGTCAGCGCCACGTCGCGCGCCGGCATCAAGGCACCGGTGGGGCAGGCTTGCACACATTCGCCACAGGCCACGCAGGTGGAAGCGCCCATGGCGTCATCCATGTCGAACACGATCTTGGCGTGTTCGCCCCGAAAGGCCAGGCCGATGACGTCATTGACCTGCTCGTCACGACACGCGCGCTGACAGCGCGTGCACTGGATGCAGGCGTCCAGATTGACGGCGATGGCCGGATGCGAGAGGTCGGCCCGCGGCTGGTGGCGGGCGGCGAAACGCGGCTTGCCCACGCCGAGCCTGGCCGACCACAGGTCGACTTCGTTGTGGCGCGTGTAGTCGGCTTCAGGCATGTCCGACTGCAGCAGTTCCAGCACCAGTTTCTGCGACTTGACGGCGCGTTCGCTGTCGGTGTGCACCTTCATGCCGGCGGTGGGCGCGCGGCAGCACGACGGTGCCAATGTGCGTTCGCCGTTGATCTCGACCATGCAGGCACGGCAGTTGCCCACGGCTTCGAGGCCGGGCTTGTAGCAGAGGTGGGGAATGTCGATGCCCTGGCGCCGGGCAATCTCGATGATCGGTTCGTCGACACGGCCGACCACCACCTGCCCGTTCAGCTCGAACTGCACCGTGGGCGCGTCGAGCGCGGCGTTTTCCTTGCGCGTGATGGCGTTCATGAGTTCAATTCCCCAGGGAAATACTTGATCACGCAGTCGACAGGGTTGGGTGCTGCCTGGCCCAGGCCGCAGATGGAGGCGTCGCGCATCACGGTGGACAAGTCGGCCAGAAGTTCCAGGTCCCACACCGGTTGCTCGATCAGCGCCGCGGCCTTGGCGGTGCCGTTGCGGCAGGGCGTGCACTGGCCGCAGGATTCATGCTGGAAGAAGCGCATGGTGTTGCGCGCCGCGTCAGTGGCAGTGTCCTGGTCCGACAACACCACCACCGCCGCCGAGCCGATGAAGCAGCCGTAAGGCTGCAAGGTGTCGAAGTCCAGCGGGAGGTTGCCCATCGTGGCCGGCAGGATGCCGCCCGATGCGCCACCGGGCAGGTAGGCATAGAAGGCGTGGCCCGACAGCATGCCGCCGCAGTATTCGTCGATCAGTTCCTGCACGGTGATGCCGGCCGGCGCGAGCTTCACGCCCGGGCTGCTGACGCGGCCCGAGACCGAAAAGGAACGCAGACCCTTGCGCCCGTTGCGGCCCTGCGCGGCGAACCAGGCGCCGCCCTTTTCCAGGATTTCGCGCACCCAGAACAGCGTCTCGAAGTTGTGCTCCAGCGTGGGGCGGCCAAACAGGCCCACCTGCGCCACGTAGGGCGGCCGCAGCCGCGGCATGCCGCGCTTGCCTTCGATGGATTCGATCATCGCGGACTCTTCGCCGCAGATGTAGGCGCCTGCGCCACGGCGCAGGCAGATCTCGGGCATGCCGGGGTACGGCGGGTGGGCACGCAACTTGGCCAGTTCGGCTTGCAGCATCGCGCGGCAGCCGTGGTATTCGTCGCGCAGGTAGACGTAGATCTTGGCAATGCCGACGGCCCAGGCGGCAATGAGCATGCCTTCGATGAAACGGTGGGGGTCGCGCTCGAGGTACACGCGGTCCTTGAACGTGCCGGGTTCACCCTCGTCGACGTTCACGGCCATCAGCCGCGGCGCGGCCTCGCCACGCACGATGCGCCACTTGCGGCCGGCCGGAAAACCGGCGCCGCCCAGGCCCCGCAAGCCGGAGTCTTCCATCGCCTTGATGACGTCTTCAACCTCCAGTTCGCCGGCCACGCAGGTCTTGATCAGCGCATAGCCCCCTTCGTCCTTGTAGGCCTGCAGGTCGATGAAACCCTCAGGCTGGTGCCGCTTGTGTCCAGCCTGCACGGCACCCTGCACGGTTTCGCAGGTGGCGTGGGCCAACGGATGCTGGCCCACGGCCACCGCCGGCGCCTGCTCGCAGCGGCCAATGCAGGGTGCGGGGATGACACGCACGTCCGCGCCCAGGATGGCCGGCAGTCGCGCCAGCAAGTCCTGCGCCCCGGCCATCTCGCAAGACAGCCCGTCACACACCCGCACCGTCAGCGCCGGCGGCACCGTGCCGCCTTCCTTGACGACGTCGAAGTGGTGATAGAACGTGGCCACCTCGTAGACCTCGGTCTGCGCCAGGTCCATCTCCTTTGCCAACGCGGCCAGATGGCGCGCGCTGAGGTGTCCGTAGCAGTCCTGCACCTTGTGCAGGTGCTCGATCAACAGGTCACGCTGGCGCGACTCGCGGCCCAGCAGTTGCCGCACCTCGTCCAGCGCCGCCGGGTCGACCTGACGGCCTTTGGGTGCTTCGCGCTTGCGTTGCCGCATGTCGGGTGCTGCAACGATGGGAATGGTTCTGGCGTTCATCGGGTCCTGTGCATGAAATGGGGCGGTCAGGGTCTGGCAGTGGTCGGGAGCACTCCCAGACGCTCAGACCGCCCCTTCGGCTTTGAGTGCGGCGATCTCGTCGGCGGCGAAACCGAGCTGCCCCAGCACCTCGTCGGTGTGTTCGCCCAACAGCGGCGAGCGCGTGACCTCGGTGGGGCTGTCGGACATCTTGATCGGGTTGCCCACGCTGAGGTACTTGCCGCGCTCGGGGTGGTCCACCTCAACCACCGTGCCGGTCGCGCGCAGCGCGGGCTCGTTGGCGATTTCCTTCATCGACAGGATGGGGCCGCAAGGAATGTCGTACTGGTTCAGGATCTCCATGGCCTCGAACTTGTCTTTGGTCATGGTCCACTGCTCGATGCGCTTGAAGATGGGCTTCAGGTGCAGCAGCCGCGCCTTGGGCGTCTTGTAGGCGTCGTCCTCGATCCAGTCCTCTTCGCCAATCACCTTGCAGATGGCCGGCCACACGGCCGCCTGCGTGATGAAGTAGATGTAGGCGTTGGGGTCGGTCTCCCAGCCCTTGCAGCGCAGCACCGAACCGGGCTGGCCACCGCCCGAAGCGTTGCCGGCGCGCGGCACGGCTTGGCCGAACTTGCCGTCGGGGTATTGCGGGTATTCGTGCAGCGTGTGCGTGCGCTCCAGGCGCTGCTGGTCGCGCAGCTTCACGCGGCACAGGTTCAGCACCGCGTCCTGCATCGGCGCCAGCACCTTCTGGCCGCGGCCGCTGTGCGTGCGCTGGTACAGCGCTGCCACGATGCCCAGTGCCAGGTGCAGGCCGGTGCCGCTGTCGCCGATCTGCGCCCCGGTGACCATCGGCAGGCCGTCCTCGTCGCCGGTGGTCGATGCCGCGCCGCCGGCGCACTGGGCGACGTTTTCGTAGACCTTGCAGTCTTCGTAAGGGCCCGGGCCAAAGCCTTTCACCGAGGCCACGACCATGCGCGGGTTGATGGCCTGGATGTGTTCCCAGGTGATGCCCATGCGGTCCAGCGCGCCGGGGGCAAAGTTCTCCACCAGCACGTCACAGCTGGCGATCAGCTTGTCGAGGACGGCCATGCCGCCCTTCTTCTTGGTGTTGATGGTGACCGAACGCTTGTTGTGGTTCAGCATCGTGAAATACAAGCTGTCCACACCGGGGATGTCGCGCAGCTGGCCGCGTGTGGCGTCGCCTTCGCCGGGTCGCTCGACCTTGATCACATCGGCACCCAGCCACGCCAGCAGCTGCGTGCAGGTGGGGCCAGACTGCACATGCGTGAAGTCGAGAATGCGCACACCGTCGAGTGCCTTGGCCATGTCAAAAACTCCTGAAGTTGCGAATTAGGTCTGCCGGAATCGATCCGATTGCTCGACAGAATAACTTCAGGTGCGTGGTGCCCCGGCTGCAAGCTGGGCCTCGAGTTCGGCGATGCGCTTGCGCAACGCGCGGTCTTCGGCGAAGCGGTCGGTTTCGTCACGGATGACCGATCCGCAGGCCGTGACCTTGCCGTCAGGCCCGAACAGCATGAAGACGGTGAAGGCGATCGACATCGCCCGGCCCGCCTTGTCCACTGCAGGCACCCGCAGCAGGTCGTGCGCGTAGCGCGTCTTGCCGGTGGCCATGGACTGGTCGTAACCGTCCCAGTGCCGTTTGCGCAAGCGCTCGGGCACGATCATGTCCATGCGCTGGCCCACGGCCTCGGCGGCGGTCCAGCCAAAGATGCGCTCGGCGCCGGCGTTCCACACCACCACCCGGCCCTGGGGGTCACACACGACCACCGCGTCCCCCATGGCACCCACCAGGGCCTGCATGTCGATGTTTGGTTCCACGGTCCACTCTCCTCAGTTCAGGATGAAAAACGGCGCCCACCAGGCGCCGTTGCACAGGACAGGGTGGGCCAGGCCCTGGGGCTGATCAGGAAAAGCAGCCCGTCAGACCGCCTTGGCCTGGCGGATTTCAGCGACCTGCGAAGCGGTGTAACCCAGCTCGGCCAACACCGAATCGGTGTGCTCGCCCAGCAACGGCGACGCGGTGACCACCGGCTTGGTGTCCGAGAACTTGATCGGGCTGCCCACGGTGAAGTAGCTGCCGCGCACCTTGTGCGGCACTTCGACGATGGAGCCACTGGCGCGCAGGCTCTTGTCGTGCAGCAGTTCCTTCATCGACAGCACCGGCGCGCAGGGGATGTCGAACTTGCGGAAGATGTCGACGGCCTCGAACTTGGTCTTGTCGGCGATGAAGTTCTCGATCGTGGCAAAGATGTCCATGATGTGCGGCTGGCGGCCACGCGGCGTGTTGTACGCCGGGTCGTCTTTCCATTCCGGCTTGCCCAGTGCGTCGCAGATGGGGCCCCAGGCATGACCCTGGATGGTGAAGTAGATGTACGAGTTGGGGTCGGTCTCCCAGCCCTTGCACTTCAGGATCCAGCCCGGCTGGCCGCCACCGCCGGCGTTGGCGCCACGCGGCACCACGCCGTCCTTGAAGGCGTCCATCTCGTGCGGGTACTGGGGGTACTCTTCCAGGTAGCCGACGCTGTCCAGGCGCAGCTGGTCGCGCATCTTCACGCGGCACAGGTTGAGCACGGCGTCTTGCATCGACACCGCCACCTTCTGGCCCTTGCCCGTCTTCTGCTTGCCGATGTAGGCCGTCAGGATGCCGATGGCCAGGTGCATGCCGGTGTTGCTGTCGCCCAGGGCGGCCGACGAGATGGTGGGGCCTGCGTTCTCGCCCTTCCAGTAGCCGGTGGTGGACGCGGCACCGCCGGCGCATTGCGCCACGTTTTCATAGACCTTCAGGTCTTCGTAGTGGTGGCCATCGCTGAAGCCCTTGACCGACGCCAGGATCATGCCGGGGTTGAGCTTCTGGATGTGTTCCCAGGTGAAGCCCATGCGGTCCAGTGCGCCGGGGCCGAAGTTCTCGACCATCACGTCCGATTCCTGGATCATCTTCTCAAGGATGGCCTTGCCTTCGGGCACCTTGGTGTCGAGCGTCAGCGAGCGCTTGTTGCTGTTGAGCATGGTGAAGTACAGCGCGTCGGCGTTGGGCATGTCGCGCAACTGGCTGCGCGTCACGTCGCCAGAACCGGGGCGCTCCACCTTGATGACGTCGGCACCGAACCAGGCCAGCAGCTGGGTGCAGGCCGGACCGGCTTGCACGTGGGTGAAGTCGATGATCTTGATGCCCTGAAGGGGAAGATTGTTGGACACGGGTCGAGCTCCTTGGGTAACTGCTGAAGTGGGTGTAGATGAAAGAGACTGAACGACGAGTTACTTCTTCTTCGCCGCAGACGGGTTCAGGCTGGTGATGCGGCCGCTTTCGGTACCCGCGGTTTCGTCGATCACCGCATTGATGAGCGTCGGCTTGCCGCTGGCGATGGCTTCTTTCATCGCCTTGTCCAGTTCAGCCGGCGTGGCGGCCGTGACGCCGGTGCCGCCGAAGGCCTGCATCATCAGGTCGTAGCGCGCGTTCTTGACGAACACCGTGGGTGCAACGTCGCCGCTTTCCGCGAATCTGGGGTTGACGTCGGTGCCCTTGTAGACACCGTTGTTGTTGAAGACCACCACGCACACCGGCAGGTCGTAGCGGCAGATGGTTTCGACTTCCATGCCGCTGAAGCCGAAGGCGCTGTCGCCGCAGATGGCGATCACCGGCTTGCCGGTTTCAACTGCTGCGGCCACCGAGAAGCCCATGCCAATGCCCATGATGCCCCAGGTGCCCACGTCCAGGCGCTTGCGGGGCTCGTACATGTCGACGATGCTGCGCGCGAAGTCCAGCGTGTTGGCGCCTTCGTTGACGACGATGGCATCGGGGCGCGACTTGACGATGTTGCGCACCACGTTCAGCGCGCTGTGGAAGTTCATCGGCGATGGGTTCGCGTCCAGGGTCGCGGCCATCTTGGACAGGTTCTTGTCCTTGCGGTCTGCGATGGCGCCCGTCCAGTCGGCCGGCGGCTTGGTCCACCCCGCTGCGATGCCGGCGTTCAGCGCCGCCACGCAAGAACCGATGTCACCCACCACGGGCGCGGCAATAGCCACGTTGCTGTCCATCTCGATGGGCGAGATGTCGATCTGGATGAAGCGCTTGGGGCCGTTGGCCGCGCCCCAGGTCTTGCCCTTGCCGTGCGACAGCAGCCAGTTCAGGCGCGCGCCCACCAGCATCACCACGTCGGCCTGCTCGAGCACGTAGCTGCGCGCTGCCGAAGCGGACTGGTCGTGCGTGTCGGGCAGCAGGCCCTTGGCCATGGACATCGGCAGGTAGGGGATGCCTGTCTTCTCCACCAGCGTGCGGATCTCGTCGTCGGCGCGGGCGTAGGACGCACCCTTGCCCAGCAGGATCAGCGGGCGCTTGGCCGAACGCAGCACGTCCAGCGCGCGCGCCACGGCGTCGGGTGCGGGCAGTTGCCGGGGAGCCGGATCTACGACCTTGAAGATCGAATCACGGCCGAGCTTGGCATCCATCGTCTGCGCAAACAGCTTGGCCGGCAGGTCGAGGTAAACACCACCCGGGCGCCCCGAGACGGCCGAGCGGATGGCGCGCGCGATACCGATGCCGATGTCTTGCGCGTGCAGCACGCGGTAGGCGGCCTTGCACAGGGGTTTGGCGATGGACAGCTGGTCCATCTCTTCGTAGTCGCCCTGCTGCAGGTCGACGATCTCGCGCTCGCTGGAACCGCTGATCAGGATCATCGGGAAACAGTTGACGGTGGCATTCGCCAGCGCGGTCAGGCCGTTCAAAAAACCCGGGGCCGACACCGTGAGGCAGATGCCCGGCTTGCCCGTCAGGTAACCGGCGGCCGCAGCTGCGTTTCCAGCATGTTGCTCGTGGCGGAAGGCGATGACGCGGATGCCTTCGCGCTGCGCCATGCGCGTGAGGTCGGTGATCGGAATGCCCGGCAGCGCATAGATCGTGTCGAGGTCGTTGAGCTTGAGGGCTTCAATGACGAGGTGAAAGCCGTCGATCTGCTCAGGTGTTGCGGTTTCTGTGCTCATGATCAGGGTTGTCTCCATAGGGCCCTGCACGAACGGCAGGCGGCTTCGATTGGCTTCGGACTTATCATAGGAATCCGTCATCGAAACTGCCGTTGACCGCGGTCAAGATTCAAGATTTGTGTTTGGCTTTACTGCGCCCAAAGGGCTTGCGCTGCTTTGATGACATCGACTCCCCTGGATAACCACCCCGAGCGCAACGTCATTCGGCTGGAACTGCGCAAGAACCGGGTGCTGCGCGACGTCAGCGAAGCCGACCGCCTGGATCTCGAACGGTTGCTCGACGTCGTCGACGCGGCCAAGGGCGACCACCTGCTGCACCAGGGCGTGCACGAGATGGAGCAGTACTTCGTGCTCGGCGGCATTCTCAAGCGCGTGGTCACCAATGCCGACGCCAAGGAGATGATCCTGCGCTTCTCCGACACGAACGACATGGAGACCAGCTACGCCGCTTGGCGCCTGAACACGCCCACGCCCTACAGCATCGTGTGCCTGACCAAGGCCCGCGTGGCCAAGCTGCCGATGCCGCAGTGGGTAGATTTCATCGACCAGCGCCCCACGCTGAAGAAGTCCTTCGAATACGAGGTGATGAGCCTGATGAGCGAGGTGATGGCGCACACCATCACGCTGCATCTGCTGGATGCACCAGGCCGCGTTCATCGATTCGAGCGCAAGCATCCTGATCTGGCTGAAATGATTCCGAAGAAGGAACTGGCGTCCTATCTGAACCTGTCGGCCGAGACGCTCAGCCGGCTGAAGCAGCGCGGCAAGATCTGACGCTATCGCGCTGCGGTCCCGCGGCAGGCGGGGGTCTGCATTACCGGCGGTTCGTGGGGAAGTGCTTCGCGTCAGACACCGCGTGCAGCTGGTTGTCGATGGACTGCACACCAGGCACAGCCGCCGCCACACGCAACGTGGCCGCTTTTTCGGCGTCATCGGCCACGATGCCGCGCAGCGTGACCCGGCCATCCACGCCTTCAATGGAAACATCCACGGCATGCGAGGCGCTGTCGGCATTCAGTGCTGCGCGCACATGTGCACTCAGCGCCAAGCCCTGCAGCTGCGCTCGAGAGGCTTCGGTTTCGGCAAACTCGGGCCGCTGCAGCAGCAATTTGATCTGTTCGACACAGCTCTGCACCGACAAGCGGTCGGTGTTGAGCACCATGTCGAACAGCGCCGCGTCACCCCAATGCACGCCAAACTGGTCGTGCATGCGCGAAGCGTTGGCGTTGTCGCTGCGTCGGACTTCTGATTCCGCCATGCCGCGGTCTTCGGTGCCCAGTTCCTTCATCAGCCAGTCCACCCGCTGCTCCAGCGGCCGCATGATGCGTATGCAGGGTACATGCGGCACCGCGCGCAACAGCTGCGTCGCACCCCAGCCGCGAATCACCACGTTTCCGCGCGCCGCGGCGTCGAGCACCTCTTCAGCGGTGTAGACCGCCAGCGCCTGCTTGTCTGCACGCAGGCCTTCGATCAAGCCCGCCTTGCCTGCGCGCAGCCGGTTGATCAGGCTCCGGGAGACATGCATCTTGTCCGCAACGCGATCGGCCACCTCGTGTTGCAGCGTCGTCAGCCCGAGTTCATGGGCCAGGCCTTCAGCGATATCCTGGGCCAGCGACCCCATTCCCTGAGTGAGTGCTATGACGGGCATGACGTTCTCCGGGTCAGTCTATCGGGCGCTGGGCAGCCAGCGGGTCCACCTTGGGCGGCCGGATCTTGGCCAGCGCACGCGAGATGAGCGGCCAGAAAAGCATGATCAGGGCCAGCGAGGTGATGGAACCCACCAGCGGGTTGGCGTACATGATGCTCAACTCGCCCTGCGACACCAGCATCGCCTGACGGAACGAGTCCTCGGCCTTGTCACCCAAGACCAAGGCCAGCACCAGCGGCGCCAACGGGTAGTCGAGCTTCTTGAACACGTAGCCGATGACGCCGAAGCCGAGCATGAACCAGATGTCCAACATGGCGCTGTGCACCGTGTAGGCGCCGATGGCGCAGATGACGATGATGACCGGCGCAATGATCGAGAACGGGATGCGCAGGATCGACGCAAACAACGGCACCGTCGTCAGCACCACGATCAACCCGACCAGATTGCCCAGGTACATGCTGGCGATCAGACCCCAGACGAATTCCTTCTGCTCCACGAACAGCAAGGGGCCGGGTTGCAGGCCCCAGATCAGCAAGCCGCCCAGCAGCACCGCTGCCGTGGGTGAGCCCGGAATGCCAAGGGCCAACATCGGCAACAGGGCACTGGTGCCCGCGGCGTGGGCGGCGGTTTCCGGGGCGATGACGCCTTCGATCTCGCCGGTGCCGAACTTGCGCCCGTTGGCCGAGAACTTCTTCGCCAGGCCATAGCTCATGAAGGAAGCCGGCGTGGCGCCCCCAGGGGTGATGCCCATCCAGATGCCCACCAGCGAGCTGCGCACCGAGGTCGCCCAGTACTTGGGCAGTTCCTTCCAGGTCTGCAATACGACCTTGGCGTCGATCTTGGCCGTCTTGCCCTGAAAGTTCAGACCCTCTTCCATCGAGAGCAATATTTCACCGATGCCGAACAGGCCGATCACCGCAATCAGGAAGTCGAAACCGCGCATCAGTTCGGCCTGGCCGAAGGTCAGACGCAGCTGGCCGGTGACGGTGTCCATGCCGACCGCCGCCAAGGCAAATCCCAGCGCCATGGCGATCAGTATCTTGAAGGGCGATCCTTTGCCCATGCCCACGAAACTGCAGAAGGTCAGCAGATAGACCGAGAAGAACTCAGGCGCGCCAAACTTCAGCGCGAACCGGGCCACCATCGGCGCCAGGAAGGTGATCATCACCACCGCCACGAAGGCACCCACGAACGAAGAAGTAAACGCCGCCGTCAGCGCGCGGCCGGCATGGCCTTGCTGCGCCATCGGGTAGCCGTCGAACGTGGTGGCCACCGACCAGGGCTCGCCCGGTATGTTGAACAGGATGGAGGTGATGGCGCCACCGAAGAGTGCGCCCCAGTAGATGCACGACAGCATCACGATGGCCGACGTGGGCGACATCGAGAAGGTCAGCGGCAGCAGGATGGCCACGCCGTTGGCACCACCCAGTCCCGGCAGCACACCGATCAGCACGCCCAGGATGATGCCGACGAACATCAGACCGATGTTCATCGGCGTCAGCACGACACCGAAGCCCTGCATCAGTGAGTTCAGTTCTTCCATTTATTCGATCTCCTCAATCCGGTGTGCGGCGACAAGCGTGCGGGTCAATAACCGAGGAAGCGCAGCGGCTCCAGCGAACCCTTGAACAGTGGGACCTTGAACCACACCTCGAACATCATGAAGAACAACCCGTTGACGATCAGTGCGACCAGCACACTCTTCAGCACCGAGTACTTGCCCAGGATGATCATGAACAGCGCGATGTAGATCGCCGACGCCACGTACAGCCCGAGGAAGTTCACGCCGAACACATAGACGGCGGCGGGTAGCAACACCGACATCACGCGCCCGAGCTGCTCGCGGTCGACAAAGGCCTCCGTGTCGCGCGCCTTGCCAAGCAGCGACTGATACAGGATGCCCAGCCCCGACACGCAGACGATGATGCCGATGTAGAAGGGGAAGTAGCCGGCACCCGGACCGTCGCTGCCCCAGCCCGACCCCAGGCGCCGGGCTTCGTAAATGACCACGGCACCGATGACCACCAGGATGGCCGCGACCACCGCGTCGACCGTGTTGTTGTTGACGACGGTGGGGCTGGTCGATTCTTCAGGGGCGTGCGGGTCGGCCATGAGGGGCTCCGATCAATGGTGAAGGGTCGTCAAAAGGCCCAACCACGTTCGGGTGGCTGAGCAAACCAACGGCAAGCGGGGTTGCCTTCCAAGGGGCCGCGCCGCAGCAGCACGCTGCGGCACCACGCACGCGCACCGGAACCCGGCAGGTCCCGGTGGCGACGCTCACTTGGCCATGAAGCCTGCTTCGGTCATCAGCGTGCGGTGCAGGGTCTCGTTGGTCTCGAGCCACTTGCGGTAGTCGGCGCCGGTCATGGCGGTGGTGTTGAAGGCACCCTTCTCCATGAACTCTTTCCAGTCGGGCGTGTCACGGACCTTCTTCATCAGGTCCACGTAGTAGGCCGTCTGGTCGGGCGTGACGCCTGGCGCCATGAAGATGCCGCGCAGCATGACGTAGTCGGTGGGGATGCCGGCTTCGTTGCAGGTGTGGATGTCGTTCCACGACTCGGTCTCGGTAACCTTGGACTTGTAGGGCATGCGCGTGTCGTCAAACACGCACAAGGGGCGCAGCTTGCCGGCGCGCCACTGGGCCACGGCTTCGATCGGGTTGTTGACGGTGGCATTCACATGCCCGCCCACCAGCTGCACCGCCACTTCACCACCGCCTTTGTACGGCACGTAGATGAACTTGGTGCCGGTGGCCTTTTCGATGCCGACGGTCAGGATCTGGTCTTCCTGCTTGGAACCCGTGCCACCCATCTTGAACTTCAGCGGGCCCGCGGCCTTGACCGCGGCGATGAAGTCCTTGGCGGTCTTGTAGGGCGTGTCGGCGTTGACCCACAGCACGAACTGGTCCAGCGCCATCATCGACACCGGCGTCATGTCCTTCCAGTTGAAGGGCACGCCGGTGGCCATCGGCGTGGTGAACAGGTTGGACAGCGTGATGACGATCTTGTGCGGGTCGCCCTTGGCGTCCTTCATCGCCAGGAAACCTTCGGCGCCGGCACCGCCCGCCTTGTTGGCGACGATCATCGACTCCTTCATCAGCTTGTGCTTGACGATGATGCCCTGGATCAGGCGCGCCATCTGGTCAGCGCCACCACCGGTGCCGGCCGGCACCACGAACTCCACCGGCTTGCTGGGTTCCCACGCCGCATGAAGCGGTGCGGCGAAGGCTGCAGCGACGAGACCGACGGCGAGCGAAAGGTGGCTGAGAACCGGCAAACTGCGGCGCGGTGTGGCGAACTTGAGCATCTTGTCTCCAATGGATTCAGGCTGGGGGTTGAGGGAGCCGCCTCTGTGTGCGACTGGTCCTTCCCTCGAACGAAGGCGATGCTCTTCCCGACGACGGGAATTACGCTTGACCGCAGTCAACTTCCGAAAAAAATGCAGGTATACCCCAGCCCCCTTGTCGAGCGTCCCGTGCAGAGGTGCCGGCCCTGCAGCCGCCGTCCCTGAAGCACTGGGCGGCGCATCGCCGCGTCAGGCAAAAGCACGCCCCATCAACGCCAGCACATGCGCGCGCGTGCCACTGGCCAGACCTTCCAGGCTGTAGCCCCCTTCGAGTATCGACACCACACGTCCCGTCGCCGTTTCGTCGGCCACGGCCATCAGCTCGCGTGTGATCCAGTGGAAGTCGGCATCGGTGAAACCGAGCCCGCCCAGCGGGTCCAGATGGTGGGCGTCGAAGCCGGCCGAGATGATCAGCAGTTCGGGTGCGAAGCGACGCAGCGCGGGCAGCATCTGCGCCGCCATGCGGGCACGAAACGTGGCTGAACTGCAGCCGCGTGCCAGCGGGATGTTGACGATGTTGTCGGCCACGCCCGACTCCTGCGGCGCACCCGTGCCGGGATAGAACGGCGCCTGGTGGCAGGACCCGTAGAAGAGGTCGGGGTCGTCGAAGAAGGCCTGCTGCGTGCCGTTGCCGTGGTGCACGTCAAAGTCCACCACCGCCACGCGCTGCAGGCCGTGCGCCTGACGGGCGTGCAGAGCGGCAATCGCCGCCTGGTTGAAAACGCAGAAACCCATGGCCTGGTCGGCTTCGGCATGGTGGCCGCAGGGCCGTGTGGCGCAGAAGGTGTTTCGCGCCTTGCCCGCCACCACGTCGTCGACGCTGGCACAGGCGGCACCGACGCAGCGCAGCACCGCCTCCAGCGTGCCCGGCGACATGATGGTGTCGCCACCATCCAGCGCGCGGTATCCCTGCACCGGCGCCGCCGCCTGCACACCGTCGACGTAGTCCGGTGTGTGCACCAGCAGCAGTTGCGCCACGCTGGCCAGCGGCGCCTGTTGCCACTGCGCGTCGCTGAACTCCGGCACCCTGAGGGCCTTCAGCACCGCCAGCAGGCGTTCAGGCGACTCGGGGTGATGCGGGCCTGGTTCGTGGCGCAGACACGCTTCATGGGTGTAGATGGCGGTGGTGGTGCTCATGTTCGTATTCCTGGGGTGAGGCTGGCAGGCTGGGGGCGCATCCCCAATTCAGGGTATTTACGGTTATGGAAAACCCTATATTCTTGGGCTTCGACAAATCATTGCACCACAGGAGCTCCTATGCGAAGCCTCAGCACATCCCGCAGCCACAGCGCTGGCAGCACCGTCGTGCGGCCGATGAAAGCCTTTGCCGATGAAGTGCTGGCGTTTCTCGACGCCATCACCAGCCCGGCAAGGATCATTGCCGAAGTCGAGCAGATGCGTTCGCTGCACCTTGAAGCCAATCGCATCGAGTGCAGCGACCCGGCGCGTGCCGCGGTGCTGCGCATGCGGGCGTCGCGCATCGGGCTGAACTGAGCCTTCGCGGTTGGCCACCACCCCGGCGGGCAGGCCATGGGCCACCCGCTGCGAGTACCGTCGGATGGGGCGCCAGGCGTGGGCGGGATGGGCAACCATGAACCACCAAGCGCACGCCCATTAACGGCAATCTGCAGCACGCTGTTGCGGCGCTGATCGCGCGAGCCGGTGCAGGCTGTGTACATTGGGCGACCTGCGACGCTTTTCGCCGTGGGCGCCCGGGGGGCCATACACCCCCTGCACCACCGTACCCGAGCACCGAATGCGACAACTCAGCGCCCATGACGCCGCTTTCCTGTACGCGGACACCTCGCATTCCAACGCCAATGTCACGCTGATCCACATCTACGACCAGACCACGGCGCCCGGCGGCACGGTGCGCTTCAAGAGCATCCTGGCCCAGATCGAAAGCCGGCTCGACCGGCTGCCCGTTTTCCGCCAGAAGCTGCGCCGCCTGCCGCTGGATCTGGACCTGCCCTACTGGGTGGACGACGAAAACTTCGACCTCGAATACCACGTGCGCCACATCGCGCTGCCCAAGCCGGGCGACTGGCGCCAGTTCTGCATCCAGGTCTCGCGCATCCACGCGCGGCCGCTGGCGCTGGACCGGCCGCTGTGGGAAATCCATGTCATCGAGGGGCTGGACGGATTTTTCGACCTGCCTGGCGGCAGTTTTGCGCTGGTGACGAAGACCCACCACGCCGCCATCGACGTGGAAAGCGGCAGCGAGATCACGATGCTGCTGCACGACCTGCACGCAGCACCGGTGGCGCCACCACCGCCGGCGCCCTGGTTTCCCGAGTCGCCCCCCGGCCTGGCCACCACGGTGGCGCGCGGCGTGGTGCACACGGTGGGCGCATCGCTGCACCTGGCCGGCCCGGTGAGCCGTGCCGTGCGCCAGGCGCTGCCAGCCGCCGTGGCACTGGTGAGCGACCTGTGGCGCAAGCCGCACGCGATGCCGATGACGCGTTTCAACGCGGTGGTGTCACCGCACCGGGTGTTCGAGACGCGCCGCTTCAAGCTGGCCGAGTTCAAGGCACTGCGGGCCCTGGTGCCCGGCGCCACCTTGAACGACACCATCCTGGCAGTGTGTGGTGGCGCGCTGCGACGCTACCTGGCCGCCCACGGAGAACTGCCCGCAGCCAGCCTGAGCGCGATGACGCCGCTGTACGTGCGCACCACCGGCGCGCCGCCCGACGAGGCGCCCGAGATGACCTGGATCCGCGTGCCACTGGCCACCGAACTCGAAGACCCGGTGCAGCGGCTGGCGGCAGTCCATGCTTTCACCAACTCGTCGGACGTGGTGTCGCGGGCCATTGGCGCACGTGAACTCACCGGCGGTGCCTTGCGCGTGCCGGCGGCCACGCTGGCGCTGTCGGCCAAGCTGCTGGGCGCCAGTTCGGCCGGCCGGGGGCGCCGCGCGCCGCAGGCCAACTGCAGCATCACGAACGTGCCCGGCCCCTCGGAACCGGTGTACCTGTGCGGCGCGCGCATGACCTATTACTCGGCCATCATGCCCATTGCAGACGGCATGGGGCTGGTGTTTGCGGTGACCAGCTATGAAGAGCAGCTGATCATCTCGCCCACGTCCTGCCGCGAGTTGCTGCCCGACCCGGCGGCATTTGCGCAGTGCCTGCGCGACAGTTTCCAGGAGCTGCTGGCACTGGCGCAGCAGCCCACGCCGGCGCCACCGCCGGCACGCAGACGGGTGGCCGCGCGCCAGGCCACCACGGCGGCGAAAAAGGCTGCGGCCAAGCCGAAGCCGGCTACAGCGGCACGGCGCCGTGCGTCATCGCCTGATAAGCGCGTTTCCACCAGCCGGTCGGGTTGAACGGCTTCCACTGGCCCTCGGGCTCGGCCAGCCGGTCGGCCAGGATGGCCAGCACCATCGGGTTGAAGCCCAGCCCGGTGTGACTGCCGGCGACACGGATGTTTTCATGCAAGCCCGGGTCGCCGTGGATGGTGGCCTCCTGCGGCGGCACGACACCGTCGGACACCGAATACAGACAGCTCATCGGCAGCCCCAGCGAACTGCCCTCGCGCAGCTTCTTCGCGCGCGGCTGCATCACGTGCGCGTCGGGGCCCAACGGGTGGGCGATGAGCCGGTACAGCGCCTTCACCAGCGCGGGTGACTGGCTGCCCTCGGCGTCGACGCTGACCGGGCTGCCCAGCGTGATCACGCTGCGCACGCACTCTGGCGCCTGGTGTGCGCCATAAAGCGCAAACACGCCGCCCAGGCTCCAACCCACCAAGCTGACGCGGCGCCCGCTGGCGTGGTGCAGATGGCGGATCTTCTGCTCCAGCGCGCGCGCATGCTGGCTGCGAAAGCCCACGTTGCGGCCAAAGCCCCAGGTCTGCACGTCGTAGCCACGGTTGCGCAGGAAGATCTTCATCGCAAACAGCGTGGCCTCGTCGGCCATGAAACCGGGCAGCAACAGCACCGGGTGACCGTCGCCCTGCGGAGCCTGCATCAACCAGGGCACGGCACAGGGCAGCGTGCACATTTCCACCAGCGCGCGCCACTCGAACAGCGAGTGCAGCAGATGGGGTTCACCTCGGTGTGCGTGTCGTTGGGCCATGGGGCGCTGGGCGGCGTGTGGGTGGACGATGGGAATTGTTTGCCGCGCGCGTCAACGGTGCGGCTGCACCGCCATTGTCAGCGCGCGGACGAGGCCCGGCGTGAGCTGGTGTGACGTGCTGTTGACGCAGCGCAGGGTCGTGCCTGCGCGCAGACCGCAACATGCGTTGGCTGCGCCCGGGTATACCCGCAAGCTCCTGTGCAGGGCAGCAGGGCCGCAACGGGAGGAGACAAAGGCATGAAGCCGCTCAGTGGCCTGGACGGTGCATTCCTGCACTGAACTGGTGGCGGCCACCCAGCCCGAAGCGGCGAAAGCGCGACCTTCGGCGCCAGCCGGCCGCGCAGCAAAACCAGCCACCGCGCCGGCCCGGGCCCACTCTGGCGCGGCAGGCCAGGCCAAGGTCTCGCAGAAGCCTCGACCGGCAGCCAATAAGCCCGTCGCCAATTCCGTTCGCAAGACGGTCGCGGCCCCGCCTTCAACCCGCCACGGAACACGGCCATGAGCACGCATCATGAAGCCATGTCCCACCTGGGCACCGCGTGGCGGCGCATGGACACCGACGTCAACCTGAGGATGATGGTCGGCGTGTGGCTGCTGCAGCCCGGCATCGGCCATCGCGCGCTGCGCGAGCGCATTGCGCAGCGGGTGCTGCCAACCGGCACGCATCATCAAACGATTTGCCGACGAGTTCGAACAGCTGCTGCTGTTGTGCATGATGCTGCCGTGGGACGGCGCAACGACCGGTTCGCCCCCGGCTCGCTGAGCACGAAACGCGCGAGCCCCGGCCGCATCAGCGCAAGGCCAGCCAGATCTCGTTGCGGCGCAGGAACCACGGCTTGATGGGCGCGTCGTAGCGCGCCAGCACGGGTTCACCTTCGGTCGCCACGCCCTGTGCCGCCAGTGCGGCTTTCAGCTCGGCAAGGTGTTCCAGATAGTTGGCTTGCGACCAGCTGCCCGAGTAGCGCAGCACCGCCCAGCTGGCTACCGGCACCAGGCGCAGTTGCACACGGGGGTCGAGCGGCTCGGGCGCCGTCGCCAGCGTCACGCCTTTGGGCAGGACGAACTGCACCCGCATGCCACCGGCCACCGCGGCCTGTGTCACTGGCGCGGTCATGTCCATGCGCACGGGCGCGGCCGTCTGCGTCACCGGCGCTGTCATCGCCAACCGCTGCTCGCCCTTGTTCTTGCCGAAGATGTAGCCCGCCAGGATCGGGAAGGCCTGGCTGCCGGCGTCCTCGGCCGAGGCCTGCAACACCACCTCGGCGACCAGATAGGGTGCGTACTGGCGCAACTCCACCTTGTCCATCTTCTTGGTGACCTCGTAGTCGGGTTCTTCGATGGCGTGGCCGAACAGGGGCATGGCGGCGAGGAGGCAGGCAAAGAGCAGGCGGGGCATGGGCATGGGCGTGGGCGTGGGGGTGGTCTGGGTCGTTTTGGTCGGCAGGCCACAGCGGCAAGCTGAGCCCGATGATTCCCCGGTGCGTTACATACAGCTCAGCCCCGGCGGCCCGGCCCTGCGTCTGCCAGGGACTTCGGGCGTTGCGCCGTCGGCGCCGTGGCCGCATGGCCAGGCGGCGGTGAGGCGGGCAGCATCCTTCCTTCATGCAGCGCCACCTGCTCCAGCGCCACCTCGAAGCGGGCGCGCGACACAGCCGCCACGTGTTTCAGGTACGCGTGCAGCCCGGCATCGGCCGCGTTGCGGTGCTCGCACGCGGCGCTGTAGGCCTCGAAGTGCGACAACTGCATCAGCAGTTCGGCCACATGGCGCGGGCACTCGCAGGCCATCTTCGGCGACAGACCGGCGAAGGCCACCAGTGCCGCGTCGTCCCAGCGGCGGGGCGGCACGGCATCGCTGGCCGGTTCAGGCCCGCTTGCCGCCGGCTGCGGCTGCGGGGCCGCCCGGGACATTGCGTGCAGCCATTGCGCCAGCACCGCGTCGGGCTGAGGCTCCCGCAGCAACGCAACGCCGGCGCTTGCCAGGGATTCGCATACCGGGTCGGCCGCAAAGCCGTACAACACCGCCATTGGCACCCCGACCAAAGCAGGCGCAGCATCGGCCATCGAGTCCAGCCAGCCGGGCTGCAGATGCGGTTCGTGCAGCAGCACGGCATCGATCTCTGCAGCCGACAACGCGGCAGCGGCCAGCGCCAGATCGCTGAACGGGCCCAGCAGCAGCAGAGGCCGGCCCAGCAGGCGCAACAGCGCTGGCCGTTGCAGGCGGCTGGCCAGTGCAGTGTCTATCACCGCCAGCCGCCAGGGCCGTGCGGGCGGCGCAGCGGCCGCTTGCGTGGTCGCGCCCGTCTGCGTGGCCGCCAGCGCCTGCGCATGGGTGGCAGCCACCTGCTGCAAGGCCGGCATGTCCAGCGGCGCCAGGCTGCCGATGGCATGGCCCAGCTCTGTCAACTGCTTCAGCAGCGTCAGCCGGCGCACGTCGTCGGCCGAATACAGGCGCTGGCCCCCCATTGACAGCGCCGGCCCGGTCAGGCCGTAACGGCGCTCCCAGATGCGCAGTGTGGCCACGGGCATGCAAAGCATGCGCGCCACGGCGCCGCTGCGCAGATGGGGTGCACCCAGGGCATGGCCGGTGCCCGTGTCGGGTGGTTGCCGCAGACTGCTGTTCTTCATGGCCGTTTGCGCATCACGCCTCAATGAATCGTTATTGAATCGTTTTATGACCGGAATCTGACATGATGATACTCACATGAGTTCATGATGAGTCGTCTAAATGTAGTATCGCCAAGATGCCAACCCAACCACCGCAGCGCGTCGCCATCATCGGCGCCGGCATCGCCGGCGCCGCATGTGCACGCGCGCTTGCGGATGCCGGCCACGCCGTGCAGGTGTTCGACAAGGCGCGCGGGCCGGGCGGCCGCATGGCCACCCGGCGCCTCGATTGGGTCGACACCCAGGGCCAGGCCCGCAGCACGCGGCTCGACCACGGCGCGGTGGGCATCTCGGCCCGCACCGACGCGTTTCAAGGCTTCGTCAGGCACGCCTTGCAAGCAGGCTGGCTGGTCGAATGGAATCCGGTTCTGGCCGCCACCAGCCTGCGGCCAGAGCACGCAGGCCCGTGGTACCTGCCAGTGCCGGAACTGACTGCGCTGTGCCGCCAACTGCTGGATGGCGTGGCGACGACCTGGTCGTTGGCGGTTGAGCAGCTGCACCGCGGTGCCCTGGGCTGGCAGCTGCAAGCCCAGGGTGAGCGGCACGATGCAAGCTTCGATGCGGTGGTGTTGGCGCTGCCGCCTGCGCAGGCGGCGCCCCTTTTGGCGCCGCACCGGCCCGACTGGGCACGCCACGCATCGGTGGCCGCGATGCAGCCCTGCTGGACGCTGATGGGCATCGCCCGAGCCACTGAAGCGCCCGCTGAAAACGGCGCCGACGCCGAGGTGCCGTGGGACCTGACACTGCCTGCGGCCGGCCCCCTGGTCTGTGTCGTGCGCAACGACAGACGACCTGGCCGCGAGCGGGTGCCCGGGCAGGCGCACTGGGTCGCACATGCCCGCGCTGGCTGGAGCCGCCGGCACCTGGAACAACCCGCTGCATGGGCGCAAACGCAGCTGCAGGCCGCATTGGCTGACCACCTGGGCCGTCCGGTGCACTGGCTGCACAGCACGGCGCACCGCTGGCGCTACGCCATGCCCCAGGTGCAGTACAGCGTCCCGGCCGAGGTGTGCTGGTGGGACACCACCCAGGGGCTGGGAGCCTGCGGCGACTTTCTCGGCGGCTGGGGTGTCGAGGGCGCCTGGTCCTCGGCCCGATCGCTTTGCATGGCGCTGTTGGCCGGTGACAGAGGGCGCCGCGACTGGGCCCAGCAGGCATGAAGACGCAGCCCGACCCCGCACAAGCCCCTATGAAAGCGCCCAAGGCCGCCTTCCGCGGCAACAAGGCCGCGCTGCCCAGCAAGCCCTGCCTGGCCTGCGGCAGACCGATGAGCTGGCGCCGCAACTGGGCGAAGAACTGGGCCGAGGTGAAGTACTGTTCTGAAGCCTGCCGCCGAGGCACGGTCTCACGTGGCTGAACTGCGCCAGTTGATCGTGGTGCTGGGCGACCAGCTCGACCTCGACGCCGCCGCGTTCGACGGCTTCGATGCGGGCGTCGACGCCGTCTGGATGGCCGAGGCGGCCGAAGAGTCGACCCACGTCTGGTCAAGCAAACCGCGCACCGCGCTGTTTCTGGCAGCGATGCGGCACTTTGCGCTGGCGCTGCAAGCCGCGGGCCGACCGCTGCATTACACGCGGCTGCAGGCACCCGGCCATGCCGGCAGCCTGCAAGCGCGACTGCAGGCCGACGCGCTGCGCCTGCGGCCTGCGCGGCTGGTGATGACGGCACCCGGCGACTGGCGGGTGCTGCAGGCCATCAAGGCCGTGGCTGAACGCACCGGCCTGCCGCTGGACGTGCGCGAAGACCGCCACTTCTTCTGCAGCGTGCGCGAATTCGCGGCGCACGCCAAAGGCCGCAAGTCGCTGCGCATGGAGTACTTCTACCGCGAACAGCGCAAGCGCCATGGCGTACTGATGAAGGGCAGCGGGCACAGCGCCGAGCCGCTGGGCGAGCAGTGGAACTTCGACGTCGACAACCGCGAGGCCTTTGATGCCAACGGCCCGGGCGACGTGCCGGGCCGCACCACCTTCGAGCCCGATGCCACCACGCGAGAAGTGCTCGCGCTGGTCGAAGCCCGCTTTGCAGATCACCCCGGCCGTCTGGACAGCTTCGCCTGGCCGGTGACCCGCGCGCAGGCGCTGCAGTCCCTGCAGGCCTTCATCCAGCAGCGCCTGCCGCTGTTCGGCCGCTACCAGGACGCGATGTGGCCGGGTGACGCCTGGCTGTACCACTCGCACCTGTCGGCGGCACTGAACCTGAAACTGCTGAACCCGCGCGAGGTCGTGGCCGCTGCTGAAACGGCCCACCGCGATGGCCGGGTGCCGCTGGCCAGCGCCGAGGGCTTCATCCGTCAGATTCTGGGCTGGCGCGAATACGTGCGCGGCATCTACTGGACGCAGATGCCGGACTACCTGGAACGCAACGCGCTGGACGCACACGGGCCCCTGCCGGCGTGGTACTGGACGGGCGCCACCGACATGGCGTGCCTGCGCGACGCGCTGGCGCAGACGCTGGCCCACGGCTACGCCAACCACATCCAGCGCCTGATGGTGACTGGCCTGTTTGCGCTGATGCTGGGTGTGGAACCCCGGCAGGTGCATGCCTGGTACCTGGCGGTCTATGTCGATGCGGTGGAATGGGTGGAGCTGCCCAACACGCTGGGCATGAGCCAGTACGCCGACGGCGGCGTGATGGGCAGCAAGCCCTACATCGCCACCGGCAAATACATCCAGCGCATGAGCCCGCACTGCAAGGGCTGCCGCTACGACCCCGCGCAGCGCAGTGGCGACTCTGCTTGCCCGTTCACCACCCTGTATTGGGACTTCCTGATGCGCCACGAAACGGTGCTGGCCAAGAACCCACGCATGGCGCTGCAGGTGAAGAACGTGGCGCGCCTGACCGATGCGCAAAAGCAGGCCATGCATGAGCGCGCAGCGGCCATCCGCAGTGGCCAGGTCGGGGTGGCCGCTGCAGTCACGCCGGGAGCCGCCGCTCATGAATGACGGTTTTGCACCCACCCTGGCGGCTGCGTTTGCGCGCATCGCTGCAGTGCAGCCGGCCGCCTACGCACGCACGCGCAACGCACTGGGCGGTGCCGTGAGTCAGTTGTCGCCCTACATCACGCATGGCTTCGTCACTTTGGCCGATGTGCTGCAGGGCGTGGCCACTCGGCAAACGCTGGAAGTGCAACACAAGTTCGTCTACGAGCTGGGTTGGCGCGCCTACTTTCGCCATGTCTGGCAGCACCGCGGCAGCGGCATCCTTCAATCCTTGCACGAAGGCCCGCTGCCCGACGACGCCTACGCGCGCGAGCTGCCGGCCGACATCCGCCAGGCGTGCACCGGCGTGCCGGTGGTGGACGAGGCGGTGCGCGCGCTGTACGCCACTGGCATGCTGCACAACCACGCCCGCATGTGGCTGGCCAGTTATGTGGTGCACCTGCGCAAGGTGCACTGGCGCGCAGGTGCCGACTGGCTGTTCGGCCACCTGCTCGATGGCGACCTGGCCAGCAACCACCTCAGCTGGCAATGGGTGGCCGGCACGGGCAGCAGCAAACCGTACCTGTTCAACGCCGAAAACGTGGCGCGCTACGCGCCTGCGCCGTGGCACAGCCCGGGCAGCGTGGCCGATCAGTCCTACGAGCGCCTGGACGCATTGGCGCGCCAGTGGCCGCCGGTTTCCCGGGCCGGGCCAAGCAGCAGGCCCGACCACGTCCCTAGCGAAGAGCCGCGGTTGCACACCCAACCGCCAGTCGAGTTGGGCTGCACACGGCCGCACGCCGCCAGCGTGGTCGGCCGTGACGTGTGGCTCGTTCATCCGTGGAGCCTGGGTGCCTTGCCAGACGGGCTGGCAGCCGACACGCTGGTCGTCGGCGTCTTCGTGGCCGATTTCCACAAGCAATGGCCCTGGAGCGCACAGCGCTGGCGCTTCGTGGGCAAACGCATGGCCGACATTGCCGGCGAGCGATGGCACGGCGACGCGGCCGCCATCGGCGACGCCTTGAAGGCCGCACGCAGCGTGCGCAGCGTCGACGAACTGCACTTGGCGCCCTGGCTGGCGCTGTGGGCAGACTGTGTGCCTGCACCGGTCTTGTTTGCGCAGCTTGATCGGCGCTGCGACTCCTTTACGCAGTGGTGGAACCGCGTCTCGCGCGGCATCAACTCGGCCGCCGAACTGTTGGTTGGCAACGTGGCGTCGAAATCATGAGCATTGCTGCAAATGGCGCAGCCGTTGAATCCCCGCCGCTGACCGTGTTGTACGACGGCGGGTGCCCCTTGTGCCGCCGCGAGATCAGCGT
>JANOZF010000133.1:0-16953 GCA_031429255.1 Rubrivivax sp. | reverse complement strand
CGGTGCGGCGCGCGATTTCAAGCGTGCCCGTGGTCAAACCCATCAAGATCACTGCGCCCAACTCCGTTTTTGCGCTGGGCAACGCTTTCTCGAAATAAGGTTCCCGAACCACCGCCTGACCGCACGTTCCTGCCCAGGCATCCCGCATCTCCTCCGCTGTTCAACCATGACACCGCACTTCCCCATCTACCTCGACTACGGCGCCACCACACCTTGCGACCCCCGTGTGGTCGTTGCAATTTTTCCCTGGCTGCGCGAGCACTTCGGCAACCCCGCGAGTCGCAGCCACGCCTGGGGCTGGGAAGCCGAGGCGGTGGTCGAGAAGTCGCGTGCGCAGGTTGCGGCTCTGATCAACGCCGACCCGCGCGAGATTGTCTGGACCAGCGGTGCCACCGAGTCGATCAACCTGGCGCTGAAGGGCGCGGCGCACTTCTACGGCAGCCGCGGAAAGCACTTGATCACGCTCAAGACCGAGCACAAGGCGACGCTGGACTCGATGCGTGAGCTTGAGCGCCAGGGCTTCGAGGTGACCTACCTCGACGTGCAGGAAGATGGCCTGCTCGACCTCGACCGCTTCAAGGACGCGCTGCGCAAGGACACGATCCTGGTCTCAGTGCTGCTGGTGAACAACGAGATTGGTGTCATTCAGGACATCCCGGCCATCGGCGCGATGTGCCGCGAGCGCGGCATCATCTTCCACGTCGACGCGGCGCAGGCCACCGGCAAGGTCACGATCGACATGGCCTCGCTGCCGGTGGATCTGCTCAGCATGTCCTCGCACAAGACCTATGGCCCCAAGGGCATCGGCGCGCTGTACGTGCGTCGCAAGCCCCGCGTGCGGCTGGAAGCGCAGATGCACGGTGGCGGCCACGAACGCGGCATGCGCAGCGGCACGCTGCCCACGCATCAGTGCGTGGGCATGGGCACGGCGTTTGCCATCGCGCAGGCCGAAATGGGCACCGAGCTGGAGCGCATCCGCATGCTGCAGAAGCGGCTCCTCGACGGCATCAGCACCATCGAGCAGGTGTTCATCAACGGCGACCTGGAACACCGGGTGCCGCACAACCTGAACGCCAGCTTCAACTTCGTCGAGGGTGAGTCGCTGATCATGGGCGTCAAGGGTATCGCCGTGTCGTCAGGCTCGGCATGCACCAGCGCCAGCCTCGAACCCAGCTACGTGTTGCGCGCCCTGGGCCGCAGTGACGAGCTCGCGCACAGCAGCCTGCGCATGACGATCGGCCGCTTCACGACGCAGGAAGAAATCGACTACGCAGTCAGCACCCTGCAAGACCGGGTGGCCAAGCTGCGCGACCTGTCGCCGCTGTGGGAGATGTTCAAGGACGGCATCGATATCAGCACCATCCAATGGGCAGCCCATTGACGAGCAACATTGACGAGCAATATTGACGAGCAACAGTCCCTGCGGACTGATGGTCGCGGTGGGCAGGCTGGGCGGCCTGCAAGCCGACGAGCTGCGCACTGACGAGAACAGATCCAATAGGCAACGGAGATAACACCATGGCTTACAGCGAAAAAGTTGTTGAACACTACGAAAACCCGCGCAATGTCGGCTCGTTCGACAAGGGCGACGACACCGTGGGCACCGGCATGGTGGGCGCGCCGGCCTGCGGTGACGTGATGAAGCTGCAGATCAAGGTCAATGCACAAACCGGCCTGATCGAAGATGCGCGCTTCAAGACCTACGGCTGCGGTTCGGCCATCGCTTCGAGTTCTCTGGTGACCGAGTGGGTCAAGGGCAAGAGCCTGGACGAAGCGATGACGATCAAGAACACGCACATCGCCGAAGAACTGGCGTTGCCGCCTGTGAAGATCCACTGTTCCATCCTGGCCGAAGATGCCATCAAGGCCGCGGTGCAGGACTACAAGGCCAAACACGGCGTCGGCATCACAGCGGCGGCTGCGGCATCCACCGAGACGCACTGAACACGCCATGTCCGTTACCCTGACCGAAGCCGCAGCGCGGCACGTCACGCGCTACCTGGGCCGTCGCGGCAAAGGCGTCGGCGTGCGCCTGGGCGTGAAGACCACCGGCTGCTCGGGCCTGGCCTACAAGCTGGAATATGCCGACGACGTCGCACCCGAAGACATCGTCTTCGAAGACCACGGTGTGAAGGTGCTGGTCGATCCCAAGAGCCTGCCTTACATCGACGGCACCGAACTCGATTTCGTGCGTGAGGGTCTGAACGAAGGCTTCAAGTTCCACAACCCGCGCGAGAAAGATCGCTGCGGTTGCGGAGAGTCCTTCCGCGTCTGACTTCGCAGCGGCGCGCCGCCGCCAGATCACCGTTCAACTCGGGGCGCGGTCTTGTGACCGCGCCCCGTCGTTTGAAGCACCCTCCAAGCCCATGCAAGACCCCATCGTCATCCGGCAGGAAAGGCCCGACCAGCCCGAAGTGGTGGCGCTGCTGAGCTTGCTGGACCACTACCTGGCATCGCTGTACCCGCCTGAGGCGAACCACATCATGGACGTGCCGGCCCTGTTGGCGCCCGAGGTGGCGTTCTTCGTCGCGCGGGAAGGCAACCAGGTCGTCGGCACCGGAGCGCTCCGCCGGCAGCCGGGCGAAGCCGAAACGGCCGGCCAGCCCTATGGCGAGATCAAGCGCATGTTCGTCCACCCGGCGCGGCGCGGCGCGCGTATTGGTGCCCGCTTGCTGGCCACGCTGGAAGACACGCTGCGGCGAGAAGCTTGCGGCCTGGCACTGCTGGAAACCGGCCGCGAGCAGACCGCTGCCGTGCGCCTGTATCAGCGCCGCGGCTACGCTGAACGCGGCCCCTTCGGCGGCTACCCCGACAACGGTTTGTCGGTGTTTTTCGGAAAAGCACTGTGAAGCTGTCTGACGACGACTTCACTCTCTTTGGCCTGCCCCAGCGCCATGCGCTGGACCGTGCTGAACTCGATGCCCGACGGCGCGAGCTGCAGGCACAAGTGCATCCCGACCGCTTCGCATCCGAGGGTGCTGCGGCACAACGCATCGCCATGCAATGGGCCGTGCGAGTGAACGAGGCCTATCAGCGCCTGAAGGACCCCCTGGCGCGCGGCGCCTACCTGTGCCAGCTGCGTGGCGTGCCGATCGACGCCGAACGCAACACCGCTATGCCCACCGCCTTCCTGATGCAACAGATGGCCTGGCGCGAGGCGCTGGACGATGCCGAGACACCGGTGCAGGTGCAGGCGCTCGACGACAGCGTGGCCCGCGATGAGCGCACCATGCTGGCGGCGCTGACCGACCTGCTGGACCAACAAGACGACACCGCTGCGGCGGCAGCCCAGGTGCGGGCACTGATGTTCCTGGCGCGTTTTCGTCAGGACATCGATCGCCGCCTGGACCTGCTGGACGCACACCGCTGAGAGAAGACATGGCCCTGCTGCAAATCTCCGAACCCGGCCAGGCGCCCGATCCGCACCAGCGGCGCGTGGCCGTGGGCATCGACCTGGGCACCACGCATTCGCTGGTGGCTGCCGTGCGCCACGGTGTGGCCGACTGCCTGCCCGACAGCCAAGGCCAGACGCTGCTGCCGTCGGCCGTGCGCTACCTGGGTGGCGGCAAGCGCCAGATCGGCTTTGAAGCGCGTGCAGCACAAGCCGAGGATCCGGAAAACACCATCGTCTCGGTGAAGCGTTTCATGGGCCGCAAGCTGGCCGACATCGCTGGCGCCGCCAAGCTGCCGTACCACCTGGTCGACCACCCGGGCATGGTGGCACTGGCCACGCGCGAAGGCGAAAAGACCCCCGTCGAGGTCTCGGCCGAAATTCTGGCCACCCTGCGCCAGCGTGCCGAAGACACCTTCGACACCGATGAACTGTTTGGCGCCGTCATCACCGTGCCGGCCTATTTCGACGACGCGCAACGCCAGGCTACCAAGGACGCCGCGCAGCTGGCGGGCCTGAACGTGTTGCGTCTCATCAGCGAACCCACGGCCGCCGCGGTGGCTTACGGCCTGGACAACGGCAGCGAGGGCCTGTATGCCGTGTACGACCTGGGCGGCGGCACCTTCGACATCAGCCTGCTGCGCTTGACGCAGGGCGTGTTCGAGGTGGTGGCCACCGGCGGTGACGCGGCGCTGGGTGGCGACGACATCGACCACCTGGTGGCCGACTGGGCCCTGGGCCAGGCGGGTGTGCAGGCCGACAGCGCGCACGACAAACGCGCCGCGCTGGTGGCTGCGCGTGCTGCGAAGGAAGCCTTGAGTGCGGCCGACAGCACCAGCTGGCAAGCCAGCCTGGCCGCGGGCCCGGTGCAGCTGGCGCTCACCCGCTCGCAGCTCGAGGCGCTGGCGCGCCCGCTGGTGGACAAGACGCTGGCAGCCGTGCGCAAGGTGCTGCGCGACGCCAAGCTGTCTCGCGACGACGTGCAAGGCGTGGTGATGGTGGGCGGCAGCACGCGCATGCCGCTGGTGCGTGCGGCGGTCAGTGAACTGTTCGGCAAACCGGTGCTGACCAACGTCAACCCCGACGAGGTGGTGGCCATCGGTGCTGCCATCCAGGCCAATGCGCTGGCCGGCAACGCCAAGGACGGCGAGCTGCTGCTGCTGGACGTGATTGCGCTCAGCCTGGGGCTGGAAACGATGGGCGGCCTGGTGGAGCGCGTGATCGAACGCAACACCACCATTCCGGTGGCGCAGGCGCAGGAGTTCACCACCTTCAAGGACGGCCAGACGGCGATGGCCATTCACGTGCTGCAGGGCGAACGCGATCTGGTCAGTGAATGCCGTTCGCTGGCCAGGTTTGAACTGCGCGGCATACCGCCCATGGCGGCTGGCGCTGCCCGCATCCGCGTCACCTTTCAGGTCGATGCCGACGGCCTGCTCAGCGTCACCGCGCGCGAGCAGATCTCGGGCGTGGAAGCGTCGGTGGTCGTCAAGCCCAGCTACGGACTGGCCGACGACCAGATCGCGCAGATGCTGAAAGACGGCTTTGCCCATGCCGAGCACGACATGGCGGCACGCTCACTGCGTGAAGCGCGGGTCGAGGCCGAACGCATGGTGCTGGCCACGCGTTCGGCACTGGCCGCCGATGCCGCTCTGCTCACCGACGACGAACAGAAGAGCTTGCAGCTGTTGATGGAGACCACCGAAGTCACCGCCCGCAGCGAAGACAGCACCGCCATCGAAGCCGCCACCAAGGCGCTGGCCGAAGGCACCGAAGCCTTCGCCGCGGCCCGCATGAACAAGGGCATCCGCCAGGCGCTGGCCGGCCGCCGCCTCGAAGAAGTCTGACGATCACATCGCCCACCCCATGCCTGTCATCCACATCCTTCCCCACGCCGAGTTGTGCCCCCAGGGCGACACCATCGAGGCCACTGCCGGCACGTCGTTGTGCGAGGCCATGCTTGAAAACGGCATTGCCATCGAACACGCGTGCGAGATGAGCTGTGCGTGCACCACTTGCCACGTCATCGTCAAGGAGGGTCTCAACTCGCTGGGCGAGATGGACGAGAGCGAAGAAGACCTGCTCGACCGCGCCTGGGGTCTGACACCCACCTCGCGCTTGAGCTGTCAGGCCATCGTGTCGAACCAGGACGTCACCATCGAGTTGCCCAAGTACACCATCAACCACGCGCGCGAGAACCACTGACGCGGTGCTTGCCGGCATGAAGGTCCTGGGCATCGAGTCCTCGTGCGACGAGACCGGCGTGGCGCTGGTGCAGGTCGAGATGCCGCACGCTGGTGGTTCAGCTTCGGGCCTGCCCGTGCCGCGCCTGTTGGCCGACGCACTGCACAGCCAGGTGGCTATGCATGCCGACTACGGCGGGGTGGTGCCTGAGCTGGCTTCGCGCGACCATGTGCGGCGCGTGTTGCCGCTGGCGCGGCAGGTGCTGGCGCAGGCCGGATGCACGGTGCACGATCTTGACGTCATCGCCTACACGCGCGGGCCGGGCCTGGCCGGAGCACTGCTGGTCGGCGCGGGGGTGGCGGTGGCCCTGGCAGCAGCGCTGGGCAAGCCGTCATTGGGGGTGCACCACCTGGAAGGCCATTTGCTGTCGCCCTTTCTGGCCGACGATGCGCCGCGGTTCCCCTTCGTCGCGCTGCTGGTGTCGGGTGGCCATACGCAACTGATGGACGTGCAAGGTGTCGGCCGTTATCAACTGCTTGGCGAAACCATCGACGACGCGGCGGGTGAGGCCTTCGACAAGAGCGCCAAGTTGATGGGCCTGGGCTACCCCGGCGGGCCGGCACTGGCGCGTCTGGCCGAGCAGGGCAACGAAAAGGTCTTTGCCTTGCCCCGCCCTTTGTTGCGCAGCGGCAATCTGGACTTCTCTTTTGCCGGCCTGAAGACCGCGGTGATGACCCAGCACCGCAAGCTGGGCCCGACACCCGGCGCGCAACAGCTGGCCGATCTGGCCGCCAGCACGCAGGCCGCCATCGTCGATGTGCTGGTGGCCAAGACCGTGGCTGCGCTGAAGGCCACGGATGCCCGGTGCCTTGTGGTGGGCGGTGGCGTGGGTGCGAACCGCTGTCTGCGCGAGCAGATGAATGCCGCCGCTGCGCGGTGCAAGGTGCAGGTTCACTACCCGCCGCTGCACCTGTGCACCGACAACGGCGCCATGATCGCGCTGGCAGCAGCGCTGCGGCTGCAGCACGGCAGGGCCGTGCTGCAGCAAAGCGGAGCATTCGACGTGCGGCCGCGATGGCCGCTGGACCAGATCGACGCGGCCTGAGCCACGCCTGCGGTCCTGGATGGCAATCAGTTCACCGTCAGATGCGCTGCGCCGCGCACACCGCGTTTGGGCAGTGTCAGTGTCAGCACGCCTTGCTCGAGCTTGGCCGCCGCCTCAGCCTGGTCGACCTCGAGCGGCAGCGTGAACGTGCGTGCATAACTGGCCACTGCACGTTCGCGGTAGATCACCCGCTCGCCTTCTTTCTTTTCTTCGGCGCGCTGGCTTTGCGCCTGCACGGTGACCTGGCGGCCTTCCACCGAGACCTTCACGTCTTCCTTGTTCACACCGGGCACTTCCAGCTTCACCGTGTAGGCACGGTCGTTCTCTGCCACGTCCAGTGCGGGGCTGCGGGATGCAACGCCATCACCGGTGGCGGCGGAGTTCAAGAAGCGCTCGAAGTTGTCATCGAACAGACGCGACAGTTGGCGGGATTCACGGCTCATGGGCACAAGGAACATGGTGCACTCCTACAATTGTTGATAACCGATGGTGGGTGGGCTTCGCACCGCTGCGTCGCCCGTGTGGCACAGATAGGCCTCGCGCCCGCCTTTTCAAGATCTCCGCCATTGACGTGAATCAAAATCGACGTGCGCTGCTGGCGCTGCCGCTGGCTCTGGCCGCGCAACGGCCGTGGGCCCAAACCACCGCCGATGGTGGCCGCGACCCGATCCGGCTGGCGCTGGTGGAGGGTCTTTCAGGCCCGTTTGCCAACGCCGGTGAAGCGGTGTTTCGCAACCTGCTGCTGGCCACCGAGCGCATCAACCGGCGTGGCGGCGTGCGCATCGGCGGCGTGACGCGGCCGTTGGCGCTGCTGCGCTTCGACAGCAAGGGCAACACCGAAGAAGCCCTGGCCACGTTACGCGGAGCACTGGACCAACGCATCGGTTTCATCCTGCAAGGCAACAGTTCGGCCACGGCGGCCGCCATCGTCGATGGGCTGGACAAGCACAACGAACGCGAGCCCAGTCGCCGGGCCCTCTTTCTGAACTACTCAGCGGTCGACCCGGCATTGACCAACGAACGGTGCAGTTTCTGGCACTTTCGTTTCGATGCCCATGCCGACATGCGGCTGGCCGCGCTGACCGACGTCTTGCAGGCCGACCTGGGCGTGCAGCGGGTTTTCCTGATCGGGCAGGACTACAGCTTTGGCCAGCATGTGCTGAAGCAGGCCCGGCAGCTGATCGGCGCCAAGCGGCCCGATGTGCAGATCGTCGGCCACGAGTTGCATGCACTGGGCAGGGTGCGGGACTTCTTGCCCTACGCCGCGAAGATCAAGGCCAGCGGCGCGCAGGCGGTGCTCACGGGCAACTGGGGCAACGACCTCACGCTGCTGGTGCGCGCGCTGCGTGAAGTGGGCAGCGACGCCAAGCTCTACACCTTCTATGGCAACGCGCTGGGGGCGCCGGCCGCCATCGGCGACGCCGGCATCGGGCGCGTGCTGGCGGTGGCCGAGTGGCATCCCAACCTCGGCGGGCCTGCTTCCGATGCCTTTCACGCCGAATTCAGGCAGCGATTTGCGCAGCCGCAGGACGACTACGTGCATGTGCGCATGCAGCTGATGGTGGAGATGCTGGCCGCAGCGATCGAGCAGGCCGGCAGCACCGAGGCCGCCGCCGTGGCGCGGGCGCTGGAAGGCATGGATGCCAAGGTCACGGCCATTGGTGCCTGGCACCCCGCGTTCATGCGCGCTGGCGACCATCAACTGCAGCAGCCGCTGGTGGTCAGCCAGATGGACCGTGCCGGCACGCCGGGTGTGACGCGCGAGGTGGAAGGCTCCGGATTCGGTTTTCGCACCGTGCGGCGCATGGATGCGGCGGCCGTGGCGCAGCCGCACAGCTGCCGCATGCTGCGGTCCGACTGACGCCCCGTCAGCCGTAACCAGGACACGACATGCGCGCCACCATGCAGGCTTTGCCAGGTTCCAAGATCCGTGAAGTCGCCAACGCCGGCCTTGGGCGCGGCGACGTGCTGGCCTTCTGGTTCGGGGAGAGTGACGAGGTCACGCCGGAACCCATACGCCAGGCCGCGGCCGATTCACTGTTGCGTGGCGAGACCTTCTATTCGCACAACCTGGGACTGCCCGAACTGCGGCAGGCCATCGCGCGTTACGCCAGCGGTTTGCACGGCCCGGTAGCCGTGGATCGTGTGGCAGTCACCTCGTCGGGTGTCACGGCGCTGATGCTGGCCATGCAGTGGTTGCTGAGCCCGGGCGATGAACTGGTCGCGGTGGTGCCGGTGTGGCCCAACCTGACGGCGCAACCGCTGATCCTGGGCGCGCAGGTTCGGCGCGTGGCGCTGCGGCCGCACGCCGGGGCCTGGCGCCTGGATCTGGACGAACTGCTGGCCGCCGTGACGCCGCACACGCGCGTGCTGCTGGTGAACGCGCCCACCAACCCCACGGGCTGGACTCTGACCGCGGCCGAGCAGACGGCGCTGCTGGCGCACTGCCGCCGCACCGGCACCTGGATCGTGGCCGACGAGGTCTACGAACGCCTGTACTACGGTGGCAGCCCGGGCCAGGCGGCACCCAGTTTCCTGGACCAGGCGCAGCATGGCGACCGGTTGGTGGTGGCGCAGAGCTTCAGCAAGAGCTTTCTGATGACGGGCTGGCGGCTGGGCTGGCTGGTGTTGCCCGAGGCCGACTCGGCAGCTGGCACCGGGGCGCTGGACACGATGGGCAAGCTGCTGGAATTCAACAGCTCCTGCACTCCGGTGTTCGTGCAGCAGGGCGGGCTGGCGGCCTTGGCCATGGCCGACGAGCTGGTGCCGCGCGTGGCGGCGCACATGCGTTCGTGCCGTGACCGCCTGCTGGACGGGCTGGAAGGCCTGCCTGGCGTCACCGTGGCGCGGCCACCGGGCGGCATGTACGCGTTCTTTCGCATCGAAGGGCAGGGCGATTCGCTGGCGCTGGCTAAGCGGCTGGTGGCCGAAAACGGCCTGGGGCTGGCGCCGGGTGCGGCTTTTGGTGAAGAAGGCGAGGGCTGGTTGCGCTGGTGCTTTGCCTCGCGCGACCCTGCGCGCCTGGATGCCGGGCTGGTGAAGCTGCGGGCGGCATTGGGGCTATAATTCGCGGTTGTCTCTTGACTTGACGGCGCCTTTGGGCGGCGGCAGGGCAGCGGCAAAGCACGGCGCCGGTCGGTTTCACTGGCGTGCGCAAGTCCATCCGGAAACCCTCAGGCATGGCCATTCTTCGTGGCCATGGCGGGGTGGTTTCCTCACAAACTCAAGGAAAACCAATGTCCCTGGCCACTGCCACCACCGCTGAAATCGTCAAGAACCACGGCCGCGGCGCCGCCGACACCGGCAGCCCCGAGGTGCAGGTTGCGCTGCTCACCGCGCGCATCAACGAACTCACCCCCCACTTCAAGCTGCATGCCAAGGACCACCACGGTCGCCGCGGCCTGCTGAAGATGGTCAACGCGCGCAAGCGGCTGTTGTCGTACCTCAAGGGCAAGGACGCCGACCGCTACACGGCGCTGATCGCCAAGCTGGGCCTGCGCAAGTAAGGCTGCACCGGGCCGCTGCACCGCAGCGGCCCGTTTCGTTTCATCACGGGCTATTCCGTCAACCAGGGCCGCATTTGCTGTGTCATTCCAACGGCGCCACCCCCGCATTTCGTTGCGTGGGATCGGGCATCACTGGAATGGCATGAAGCTGCCCACCTCAACACACAGGACGACATCTCATGAGCATGTTCAACAAGATCACCAAGACCTTCCAATGGGGTCAACACACCGTCACGCTGGAAACCGGCGAAATCGCGCGCCAGAGCAGCGGCGCCGTGATGGTCAGCATGGACGACACCGTGGTGCTGGCCACCGTGGTGGCCAAGACCGACGCCAAGGCCGGGCAGGACTTCTTCCCGCTCACCGTGGACTACATCGAGAAGACCTATGCCGCCGGCAAGATCCCCGGCAGCTTCTTCAAGCGTGAAGGCCGTCCGAGCGAGCTGGAAACGCTGACCAGCCGCCTGATCGACCGTCCGATCCGCCCGCTGTTCCCTGAAGGTTTCTTCAATGAAGTGCAGGTCGTGGTTCACGTGCTGAGCCTGAACCCCGAAGTGCAGGCCGACATCGCCGCGATGATCGGCACCAGCGCCGCGTTGGCGATCTCGGGCATTCCGTTCACCGGCCCCATCGGCGCTGCGCGCGTGGGCTACGTCAACGGCGAATACGTGTTGAACCCAGGCAAGACCCAGCTCATCGACAGCAAGATGGAGCTGGTGGTGGCGGGCACCGAAGCTGCCGTGCTGATGGTGGAATCGGAAGCCGACCAGCTGAGCGAAGAAATCATGCTCGGCGCCGTGGTGTATGGCCATGAGCAAGGCAAGACGGCCATCAATGCCATCAACGACCTGGTGCGCCAGGCCGGCAAGGCGGAATGGAAGTGGCAGGCTCCGGCCAAGAACGAGCCTTTCATCGCCCGCGTCACCGAACTCGCCGAAGGCTCGCTGCGCGCCGCTTACCAGATCCGCAGCAAACAAGCCCGCACGCAGGCCTGCCGCGAAGTCACGGCCAACGTGATGGCCGCGCTGAAGTCCGATGGCACCGCGTTTGACAAGGTCGAGGTCGAAGGCCTGCTGTTCGAGATCGAGAGCCGCATCGTGCGTGGCCAGATCCTGGCCGGCGAGCCCCGCATCGACGGCCGCGACACGCGCACCGTGCGCGCCATCGAGATCCGCACTGGCGTGCTGCCGCGTACGCACGGCTCGGCGCTGTTCACCCGCGGCGAGACGCAGGCCCTGGTGGCCGCCACCCTGGGCACCGAGCGCGACGCCCAGCGCATCGATGCGCTGGCCGGTGACTATGAAGACCGCTTCATGCTGCACTACAACATGCCCCCGTTCGCTACCGGCGAAACGGGCCGCGTCGGTTCGCCCAAGCGCCGCGAAATCGGTCACGGCCGCCTGGCCAAGCGCGCGCTGATCGCCGCACTGCCGAGCAAGGAAGACTTCCCCTACACGTTGCGCGTGGTGTCTGAAATCACCGAGTCCAACGGCTCGTCGTCGATGGCCAGCGTCTGCGGTGGCTGCCTGGCACTGATGGACGCCGGCGTGCCGATGAAGGCCCACGTGGCGGGCATCGCGATGGGACTGATCAAGGACGGCAACCGCTTCGCCGTGCTGACCGACATCCTGGGCGACGAAGATCACCTGGGCGACATGGACTTCAAGGTGGCCGGCACCAACGGTGGCATCACCGCGCTGCAGATGGACATCAAGATCCAGGGCATCACGAAGGAAATCATGCAGGTCGCACTGGCCCAGGCCAAGGAAGCGCGTCTGCACATCCTGTCCAAGATGGTGGAAGCCGTCAGCGGCGCCAAGGTCGAGGTGAGCCAGTTTGCGCCGCGCCTGTACACCATGAAGATCAACCCCGAGAAGATCCGTGACGTCATCGGCAAGGGCGGTGCCACCATCCGCGCACTGACCGAAGAAACCGGCTGCACCATCGACATCGGCGAAGACGGCACCATCACCATCGCCAGCACCGACGCCGACAAGGCCGAAAACGCCAAGAAGCGCATCGCCGAGATCACGGCCGAAGCCGAAATCGGCAAGGTCTACGAAGGCGCGGTCACCAAGATCCTGGACTTCGGCGCGCTGGTCAACATCCTGCCGGGCAAGGACGGCCTGTTGCACATCAGCCAGATCGCGCACCAGCGCGTCGAGAAGGTCGAGGACTTCCTGAAGGAAGGCCAGATCGTTCAGGTCAAGGTGCTGGAGACCGACGAAAAGGGCCGCATCAAGCTGAGCATGAAGGCGCTGCTCGAGCGGCCTGAAGGCATGGCCGAAGAGCGTTACGAGCCGCGCGGCGACCGTGGCGATCGCCCGCCGCGCCGTGACCGTGACGACCGCCCGCGCCGTGACCGCAACGACCGCGACGACCGTCCGCGTCGTGACGCAGCGCCCGCCGAAGGTGGCGACGCTGGGGTGGTGGCCGCGCCGGTGTCTGACGCTCCGCGTCAGCCCGAGTAAGGGTCGGCCCTTCACGCCCCTTGACAGCGACGACAGTCATGCGTGCCATCGAGATCACCACACCCGGCGGGCCAGAAGTTCTGCGGCCGTGTGAAAGGCCCAGGCCCGAACCGCGTGCAGGTGAACTGCTGATCGCGGTGCAGGCTTCGGGCCTCAACCGCCCGGATGTGCTGCAGCGCAAGGGCCTGTACCCGATGCCGCCGGGGGTTTCCGACCTGCCGGGGCTGGAAATTGCCGGCACCGTGGCGGCGGGCTCACCCGAAGACCTGGCAGCAGCCGGGCTGGCCGTGGGCGATGCCGTGTGTGCACTGGTGGCCGGAGGCGGCTACGCGCAGTTCTGCGTGGCACCGGTGGGCCAGTGCCTGCCGGTGCCCAAGGGCTTTTCGATGGTGCAGGCCGCCAGCCTGCCCGAGACCTTCTTCACCGTCGGGCAGACCGTTTTACAGATCGCCGGCCTGCAGGCCGGCGAAACCTTGCTCGTGCAGGGCGGCTCTAGCGGCATTGGCGTCACCGCCATTCAACTGGCCAAGGCACAGGGCGCGAGCGTCATCGTCACCGCCGGCAGCGACGACAAGTGCAGCGCCTGCCTGGCCATCGGTGCCGACCACGCCATCAATTACCGCACGCAGGACTTTGCTTCCGAGGTGCGCAGGCTCACCGGCAACCGTGGCGCCAATGTGGTGCTGGACATGGTGGCCGGCGACTACGTGCCGCGGGAAATCGAATGCATGGCCGACGATGGTCGCCTGGCCATCATCGCGGTGCAGGGCGGCACCAAGGCGCAGATCGACGTGGGCCTGGTGCTGCGCAAGCGGCTGGCCATCACCGGCTCGACGCTGCGCCCGCGAACCGTGGCCTACAAGACCAGGATCGCCCAGGCGCTGCTGGAGAAGGCTTGGCCCTGGCTGGAAAGCGGTCGCGTCAACCCAGTCATTCACCAGGTTTTCCCGGCTGATCAGGCGGCGCATGCGCACGTGCTGATGGAGTCGAGCACCCACGTGGGCAAGATCGTGCTCACCTGGGAAGGAAACTGAACATGCGACGCAAGCTGGTGGTGGGCAACTGGAAGATGCATGGCAGCCGCCTCGCCAACGCCGAGTTGCTGGCTGCGGTGCTGGCAGCCAGGTCTTTTGGCCTGGACGTGGCGGTGTGTCCTCCTGCCGTGTACCTCAGCGAGGTGGCCGCTACGCTCGCTGCCAGCGACATCCGCTGGGGTGCACAAGACGTGTCTGCGCAGGAACAGGGCGCCTTCACCGGCGAGGTCAGTGCGGCCATGTTGCAGGAACTGGGTTGCCGTTACGCCATCGTCGGCCATTCCGAGCGCCGCGCCCACCACGCTGAAAGCGATGCCCTGGTGGCGCAGAAGGCCCAGGCCGCACTGGCCCGAGGCGTAACGCCCATCGTGTGCGTGGGTGAGTCGCTCGCCGAACGCGAGGCGGGCCAGACCGAGGCGGTGGTCAAGCGCCAGCTTTCCATGGTCATCCACACGCTGGCGCATTGCGCGGCCGAAATGGTGGTGGCTTATGAACCCGTATGGGCCATCGGCACCGGCCGCACGGCCAGCCCCGAGCAGGCGCAGGCGGTGCACGCGGTGTTGCGCGCTCAACTGCAGGCCGCCACGGGGCGGGCAGACCAGATGACCATCCTCTACGGCGGCAGCGTGAAGGGCGACAACGCGGCGCTGCTGTTTGCGCAGCCTGATATCGACGGTGGCCTGATTGGCGGGGCCGCATTGAAGGCGGCCGACTTCATTGCCATCTGCCGCGCGTCGAACTGACGACCCGCCCTCAACGAAAAACATGATTTCTGGAGTTTTCCGACAATGAATATCTGGATGACGCTGATCCTTGCTGTGCAATTGCTATCGGCATTGGTGATGATCGGCTTGGTGCTGATACAGCATGGCAAAGGCGCCGACATGGGCGCCTCTTTCGGCAGCGGTGCGTCGGGCAGTCTCTTTGGCGCCACCGGCAGCGCCAACTTCCTGTCGCGCGCCACGGCCGCCTGCGCAACCACGTTCTTCGTGGCCACGCTGATCCTGGCCTATCTGGGCAACCAGAACTCGGCCGGCCGCCGCGAGCCCGGCAACAGTGTGCTGGACCGTCCTGCCCTGGCTGCCAGCGCGCCGGCCACTGGCGCCATTCCCGGCGCCCTGCCGGCCTCGGCTGGCGCTGCTGCGGGCCAACCGCGGGCTGGCTCGGCCAGCGCTGCCACGGCCGCTGCGTCGCCTGCCGCCGCAGGTATTCCGACCCCTATGGCCACGCAGGCTCCTGCCCCCGCTGCTGCCGCTTCTGCCGTTTCGAAGTAACCTGCCGCAGGTGGGCTGTGCGGGCCCGCGCGTTGGTTTGAACTGGCCGATGGGTCGGTCGTCGACCCGGCTGTGGGTGCGCCCTCACCGGACAAACCTAGCCTGTTTTCAGACTAGAATCGAAGGTTGTTCGGGGCATGTTTTGTCAGCACTGCGCCGTGCTTGTAGACAATCAGAAGACGTCGTGCCGACGTGGTGAAATTGGTAGACACGCTATCTTGAGGGGGTAGTGGCGAAAGCTGTGCGAGTTCGAGTCTCGCCGTCGGCACCAAATGACTAGTGAACGGGTTGTTGTGAGCTGCATGTCAGCATCGTGCGTCACATTCCGCGTCAGCAATTCGACGCGGCTCAACTCCAGCAATGCAAGTGTTTGGTGCTCTGCCTCTGGCCATGGGCATCCAGGCGCGTCGTATGACCATAACAACACCCGTCATGGACCTGAACCCCTACCTGCCCGTCATCCTGTTCATCCTGGTGGGTGTGGGCGTCGGTGTCGCGCCCCAGGTTCTAGGCTTCATCTTCGGTCCCAACCGTCCTGACGTTGAAAAGAACAGCCCCTACGAATGCGGCTTCGAGGCCTTCGAAGACGCGCGCATGAAGTTCGACGTGCGCTACTACCTGGTGGCCATCCTCTTCATTCTTTTCGATCTCGAGATCGCGTTCCTGTTTCCTTGGGCGGTGACGATCAAGGAGATCGGTCCCGCGGGCTTCTGGGCCATGATGATGTTCCTGACCATCCTCGTGGTCGGGTTCGTGTACGAATGGAAAAAAGGGGCGCTCGATTGGGAATGAGCCGGGGTCTGCAAGTCGATGTTCTGATGGAGCGCTGAGCCATGGGTATCGAAGGTGTTTTCAAGGAAGGCTTTGTCACCACGTCAATGGACACGCTCATCAACTGGTCCAAGACCGGTTCGCTGTGGCCCATGACGTTTGGTCTGGCTTGCTGTGCGGTGGAGATGATGCATGCCGGCGCCGCGCGCTACGACATCGACCGCTTCGGCATGTTGTTTCGCCCCAGCCCGCGCCAGAGCGACTTGATGATCGTGGCCGGCACGCTGTGCAACAAGATGGCGCCGGCCCTGCGCAAGGTCTACGACCAGATGGCCGAGCCGCGCTGGGTGCTGAGCATGGGCTCATGCGCCAACGGCGGCGGCTATTACCACTACAGCTATTCCGTGGTGCGCGGCTGCGACCGCATCGTGCCGGTGGACGTCTACGTGCCGGGCTGCCCGCCCACGGCCGAGGCGCTGCTGTACGGCATCTTGCAGTTGCAGGCCAAGATCCGGCGTGAAAACACCATTGCCCGCTGAGCTGATCGACATGTTGAGCCCGCGCTGAAACGTACCCGAGCCGCCGATGACACAGAAACTGGACACCTTGCAAGCGGCCCTCGAGCTGGCGCTGGGCGCCAAGCTGCACAAGCTGGTGCGCGAGCGCGGCGAAATCTCCGTCACCGTTCATGCCAGCGTCTACGCTGACGCTGCGCGCATCCTTCGCGACGACCCCGCGCTGCGCTTCGAGCAACTCATCGACCTGTGCGGCGTCGACTACAGCGACTACAAGAACGAGGCCTGGGACGGCCAGCGCTACTGCATCGTGTCGCACCTGTTGTCGGTGACGCACAACTGGCGTGTGCGGCTGAAGGTGTTTGCGCCCGAAGACGAGCTGCCGGCGGTGGCTTCACTGACGCCGCTGTGGACGTCGGCCAACTGGTTCGAGCGCGAAGCGTTCGACCTCTTCGGCATCATCTTCGAAGGCCACCTTGACTTGCGCCGCATCCTCACCGACTACGGCTTCATCGGCCACCCGATGCGCAAGGACTTCCCCACCACGGGCCATGTCGAGATGCGCTACGACGCCGAGAAGAAGCGCGTCATCTACCAACCGGTCACCATCGACCCGCGCGAGGTCGTGCCGCGTGTGGTGCGTGAGGACCAATACGGTGGCGGCCCGCACTGAGCGGGGTGACAAATGGCTGACATCAAGAA
>JANOZF010000132.1:0-16676 GCA_031429255.1 Rubrivivax sp. | reverse complement strand
GCAGCCGCAACCGCGGCTGGGCCCGCATCCGCATCCGCACCCGCACTCGGCTCCGGAGCCGAAAACAAGCGGCCGGAGCTCATCACTCTGCAGGCTGCCGACGTGCACTTCGGCGGCACACACGCGCTGCGCAGCATCAGCCTCACGTTGCACCGCGGCGACCGCCTGATGCTGGTGGGCGCCAACGGCTCGGGCAAGACGACGCTGCTGCGCCTGCTTCACGGGTTGATGCCGCCGCACGCCGCCCACAGCCGCACCGTACAGCCGTTGCTGCCCGAGCGCCGCCTGCCGCGCGCGGCGATGGTGTTCCAGCGCCCTTTCCTGCTCAACCTGTCGGTGCGGTTCAACGTCATGCTGGGCTTGTGGCTGCACCGCGTGCCCGCAGCGGCGCGCATCCAGCGTTGCCAGACCGCACTGCAGCGCGTGGGTCTGGCCAGCCTGGCGGGCCAGCGCGCGCGGGCCCTTTCAGGCGGCCAGCAGCAGCGGCTGGCGCTGGCCAGGGCCTGGGCACTGCAACCGGACATCCTGTTCCTGGACGAACCCACCGCCAGCCTGGACCCCAGCGCCAAGCGCGAGGTGGAAACGCTGGTCGAAGACTTCGCCAGCCAGGGCGTGACGCTGGTGATGAGCACCCACAACCTCGGCCAGGCCAAGCGCCTGGGCACCCACGTGGCCTACCTGGAAGCGGGTGAGCTGGTGGTCGTGCGCGAGGCCAACGACTTCTTCTCGAGCCCCGACCTTCCGCAGCGGGCCCATCAATTCCTCAAAGGAGAACTGCCTTGGAAAACCTGACCTTCCCCCTTCAAACTTTGCGCCGCCGCTTCCTTGGCGCCACCTTCATGGTGGCCATCGTGGCCGCTGTGGCCGCAGCCGGCACGGCCTGGGCACAGGCCGGCGGCACCCCCTTCATCGTGATGGCCAGCACCACCAGCACCGAACAATCGGGCCTGTTCAGACAGCTGCTGCCGGCCTTCAAGCAAGCCAGCGGCATCGACGTGCGCGTGGTGGCCCTGGGCACCGGCCAGGCGCTGGACACAGGTCGCCGGGGCGACGCGGACATCGTCTTCGTGCACGACCTGGTGGCCGAGCAGAAGTTCCTGGCCGAGGGCTTTTCCACCCTGCGCCGCGACGTCATGTACAACGACTTCGTCCTCATCGGCCCCAAGGCCGACCCCGCAGGCGCCAAGGGCAACAGCATCGCGGCGGCACTGAAGAAGCTGGCCGGCACCGCCCTGCCCGTCATCAGCCGCGGCGACAAGAGCGGCACCCACGCCGCCGAACTGCGCCTGTGGCAAGACGCCGGCGTCGACATCGCCAAGGCCAGGCCCGCCGGTTACAAGGAATGCGGCTGCGGCATGGGCCCGGCGCTGAACATGGGCTCGTCGATGAACGGCTACGTGCTGGCCGACCGCGGCACCTGGCTGAACTTCAAGAACCGGGGCGACCTGGTGGTGCTGGTGGAAGGCGACAAGAGCCTGTTCAACCAATACGGCGTGATGGTGGTGAACCCGTCCATGTTCCCGCACGTGAAGGCGGCACTGGCGCAGCAGTTCGCCGACTGGTTGGTGTCGCCGGCCGGCCAGCAGGTGGTGGCCAGCTACAAGATCGGCGGCGAGCAGCTTTTCTTCCCGAATGCCGGCACAAAGTAGGCAAAACGAGCCACAGCTCTCAAGGGCCACGGGCCCTGTACGGCAGGCAGAGCTGCGGGCAAGTGCGCCAACGCGGTACACCGGGCGAAATTGCCCCGTTTCGGAACTAGGGTTAGGCCTAGGTATCTGCACCAGCGCTCTATGAACATCATTGCATATGAACGCTTGGCCATGGCTTGGCTGTGAGCGTCCCATTCAGCCCAACCGGAGACGACCCGAGATGCAAAAGAGCCTGCACATCAACGCCGACAAGTGCACCGGATGCCTGCAATGCGAAATGGCCTGTTCCTATGAGAACTATGGCGTCTTCGCCCCGGCCAAGTCGCGCATCAAAGTGTTCGACTTCCATGACACCGGCAAGAAGGTGCCCTACACCTGCACGCAGTGCGACGAAGCCTGGTGCCTGCACGCCTGCCCGGTGGAAGCCATCACCATCGACATGATGACCGGCGCCAAGGTGGTGAACGACGCCACCTGCGTGGGCTGCAAGGTCTGCACGATCAGCTGCCCGTTCGGCACCGTGAACTACGTGCAGGAAACCGGCAAGGTGCAGAAGTGCGACCTCTGCGGCGGCGACCCCGCCTGCGCCACCGCCTGCCCCACCGGCGCCATCACCTACGTGGACGCCAACTGGACCGGCATCGACAAGATGAAGTCCTGGGCCGACAAGCTGGGCAACCAGGCTTCGGCCTGATCCTCGCCTGAAACACTGAAGGAGCACACACATGTCTTGGGCAGGAAAAATCCTCCGCGTCAACCTCACCACCGGCAGCGTCAACAGCGAGCCGCTGAACATGGCCTGGGCACGCGACTACCTCGGTTCGCGTGGCCTGGCCACCAAATACATCGTCGAAGAAGTCGACCCCAAGGTCGATGCACTGTCGGCCGGCAACAAGGTCATCTTTGCCACCGGCCCGCTCACCGGCACCATGGCCAGCACCGGTGGCCGCTACACGGTGGTCACCAAAAGCCCACTGACAGGCGCCATTGCCTGTAGCAACAGCGGCGGCTACTGGGGCGCCGAGCTGAAGATGGCGGGCTGGGACATGGTGATTTTTGAAGGTGCATCGGCCAAGCCGGTGTATTTAAGCATCGTGGACGACGTGGCCGAGCTCAAAGACGCCGCCCACCTGTGGGGCAAAACGGTATTCGAGACTGAAGCGCTGCTCAAGACCAGCCACCAGGACCCGCTGGCCAAGGTGTCCAGCATCGGTGGCGCCGGTGAAAACGGCGTGCTGTTTGCGGCCGTGGTGAACGACCTGCACCGCGCCGCCGGCCGCTCGGGCGTGGGCACCGTGCTGGGCAGCAAAAAGCTGAAAGCCATCATCGTGCGCGGCACCAAGGGTGTGGCCAACATCGCCGACCCCAAAGAATTCATGCGTGTCACGTATGAGAAAAAGAAGATCCTGGCCGACAACGCCGTCACCGGCCAGGGCCTGCCCACCTATGGCACGCAGGTGCTGATGAACGTCATCAACGAGATGGGCGCACTGCCCACGCGCAACCACCGCGACGTGGCTTTTGAAGGCGCCAAAGACATTTCTGCCGAAGCGATGGCCACCCCCAGGCCTACCGATGGCAAAAAGCCATTGGTCACCAACCAGGCGTGTTTTGGCTGCACCATCGCTTGCGGCCGCATCCAGAAGATCGACCAAGGGCACTTCACGGTGCAGAACAAGCCGCAATACTGGGGTGCCAGCGGCGGCCTGGAATACGAAGCCGCCTGGGCGCTGGGTGCTGCCAACGGCGTGAACGACCTGGAAGCGCTGCAGTACGCCAACGTGTTGTGCAACGAACACGGCATGGACCCCATCAGCTTTGGCGCCACGGTGGGCGCGGTGATGGAGCTGTACGACATGGGCGTGCTGACCAAGGAGCAATTGGGCATCGATGCCAAGTTCGGCAGCGCGCAGGCACTGGCGCACTTTGTCGAGATCACGGCCAAGGGCGAAGGCTTCGGCAAGGAAATCGGCCAGGGCAGCGCGCGCCTGTGCAAGAAGTACGGCCACCCCGGACTGAGCATGACCGTCAAGAGCCAGGAGTTCCCGGCCTACGACTCGCGCGGCATCCAGGGCATGGGCCTGACCTACGCCACCAGCAACCGCGGCGCCTGCCACCTGCGCAGCTACACCGTGGCTTCCGAGGTGCTGGGCATCCCGGTCAAGACCGACCCGCTCACCGCGGAAGGCAAGCCCGAGCTCGTGATCGCCTTCCAGGACGCGACGGCCGCTTTCGACAGCGCCGGCATCTGCATCTTCACCAGCTTCGCCTGGGGCCTGGCCGACGTGGCGCCGCAGGTGGCCGCCGCCTGCGGGCCCGAGTTCACGCTGGAAAACATGGCCAAGATCGGTGAGCGCATCTGGAACATGGAGCGCGACTTCAACAACCGCGCCGGCTTCACCAGCAAGGACGACACGCTGCCGCCGCGGCTGCTGAACGAACCCGCCAAGACCGGCCCCGCCAAGGGCCTGGTGAGCAAGCTGCCCGAGATGCTGCCCAAGTACTATGCCGCCCGCGGCTGGGACGCCGACGGCATGCTCAAGGCTGACACCCGCGCCCGCCTCGGCCTGTGAAGGCAGGGCCTGGCAGCGGCGCTGCGGCCCTGTTCAACCCTGTAGGAAAAAGGCGGTTGCTGACAACCGCCTTTTTCATTGCCAACGAAGAACCACCATCATCCCCATGAAACACATCATCCTGGGTGCCGGCCCTGCCGGCGTGATCGCAGCCGAGACCATCCGCAAGCAGGCGCCGCAAGACACCGTGGTGCTGGTCGGCGACGAGCCTGAGGCGCCTTACTCGCGCATGGCCATTCCCTACCTGCTGATGGGCAACATCGCGGAGGCAGGCACGCACCTGCGCCACGGTGCCGACCACTTTCAGAAGCTGCGCATCGAGCTGCTGCGCGGCCGCGCCAGCAAGGTGGACACGAAGGCCAGGACGGTGACGCTGGAAGACGGCAGCAGCCATGGCTACGACAAGCTGCTGATCGCCACCGGCTCCACGCCGGCCACGCCACCGATTCCCGGCATCGCTGGCGCTGGCGTGCACAGTTGCTGGACGCTGGCCGACGCTCGCGCCATCCAGGCCCTGGCCCAGCCGGGCGCGCGCGTGGTGCAGATGGGCGCGGGCTTCATCGGCTGCATCATCATGGAAGCGCTGGCCGCGCGTGGCGTCAAGCTCACGGTGGTTGAAATGGGCGACCGCATGGTGCCGCGCATGATGGGCGTCATCGCCGGCGGCATGATCAAGGACTGGTGCGAGATGAAGGGTGTGGCCGTGCACACCGGCGCCAAGGTGACGCAGATCGAACGCAGCAGCATCCCCGGCACCGCAGCCATGAAGGTGCACCTGTCCACGGGCGGCACCCTCGAAGCCGACCTGGTGATCAGCGCCACGGGCGTCAAACCCAACATCGGCTTCCTGGAACACAGCGGTGTGCGTTGCCTGCAGGGCGTGCTGACCGACGAGCACATGCAGACCACCGCGCCCGGCGTCTACGCCGCCGGCGACTGCGCCGAGGCCTTCGACAAGATCAGCGGCACCACCATCGTCAGCGCCATCCAGCCCAACGCGGCCGAGCAGGCACGCGTGGCGGCGCTGAACATGGTGGGCCAGCGCGCAGCCCTGCCGGGCGTGACGCAAATCAACGTGCTCGACACGCTGGGCCTCATCTCCACCAGTTTCGGCAAGTGGTATGGCGTGCCCGATGGCCAGAGCGCGCAGCTCACCGACACAGCCACCGGCCGCCATCTGAGCCTGCAGTTCAGCGGCGACGTGATGATCGGCTGCAACAGCATCGGCTGGACCGACCACGTGGGCGTGATGCGCGGCCTGGTGGAAGGCGGCGTGCACCTGGGCGGCTGGAAAGACAAGCTGCTGGAAGACCCGACGCAGCTGATGAAGGCCTATCTCGCCTGCGCGCAGGCGCAGGACGTGCACGCCCATGTCTGATACAGCGCCCGCACCAGCCTCGCCAGACCAGCCGCAAGCGCCAGGCTCTGCAGGTCGTAGCGCGGACGCGGGTGCAGGCGAGGCGGCCGCCAGCGGCGGGCTGATCGACATCACCTTCAAGCTCTACGCCAGCCTCACCGAGCACCTGCCGCTGCAGTACCGCACCGGCAACCTGATGCCGCTGAAGGTGGCGCGCGACGCCACCATCGCGCAGATCATCGAGCCTTTTGCGTTGCCGATGAAACTGGTGCATCTGGTGCTGATCAATGGCCACTACATAGCCCCGGCGGATCGCGCCACGCGCACGCTGGTGCACGGTGACGTGCTGGCCATCTGGCCACCCATCGCTGGCGGGTAAGGCCCGAGCAGGCACCCTTCGCCGCAAGGGCTGGTGCGCCGTGCCCAGGCACGCCTTCAGCGCTGCAACGCACCCACCCCATGACGCCATCCCAAGTTGCCGAGCACTTCGAACGCGAGTACGGCTGCACCACCGTTGAATGGCACCGCTGGTTGCCGGGCGCGGTGCGCGAGCACCCGCTGCATATGGACAGCCCGGACTCGGCACGCGCGGAGCTCGGCAGCGGGCATCTGGCGCTGCACTGGACGGTGCTGGAACCGCGACGCATCGCGCTGATCAGCATGCCGCGTCTGCAGGTCCGCTTCGACTTTGTCGGCACGCTGGCTGCGGAGCGCCAGGTGTTCCTGCGCTACTTCGACCTCTACATGCAGCGTGGCGGCGGTTGATCAGTCCGTCACTCAGCCCGTCACTCAGCCCGTCAGCCGGTCAAGTCCGTCCGCCGGTCAGAATGTCAGTCCGTCAGTCCGTCAGTCAGCCACACATCCAGCCTCCACCGGCGCGGCTGCCATCAGCGCCACCGGTTCGGGCACGCGGTAACCGTAGCGAACGGCCGTCAGCTCGGCCAGGATGCTGACCGCTATCTCGGCCGGTGTGCGCGCGCCGTTCTTCAGCCCCACGGGCCCGTGCAGGCGAGCCAACTGCTCGTCAGTGATGTCGAAGTGTTCCTTCAGCCGAACCTTCCGCTTGCTCTGGTTCAGCCGCGAGCCGATGGCGCCGACGTAGAACGCCGGCGAACGCAGCGCTTCCATCAACGCCAGGTCATCGAGCTTGGGGTCGTGCGTCAGCGCGATGACGGCCGTGTGGCCATCGGGCTTGAGTTCGATCACGGTGTCGTCGGGCATGGTGCGCAACAGCGTGGCGCCGGGCACGGCAAAGCCGGTGGCGTATTCCTCGCGCGGGTCACACACCAGCACCTGGTAGCCCAGCGCCTGCGCCATCTGTGCCACGTATTGCGTCATCTGCCCGGCGCCTATCAGCACCAGGCGCCAACTCGGCCCGTGGTGCGTGGTCAGCGTGGTGTCGCTGAGCTGCAGTTCGTCGGTGCCGGTGGCCGGCTGCAGCGCAACGTCACCCGTGGCCAGCGTGAGCACGCGGCGCACCCGTTGGCCGCCGTCCAGTTGCTGCAACAGCGCCGGCAGTTGCGTGCGTGGCAGCACGGGCTCCAGCACCAGCTCGATCAGGCCGCCACAGGGCAGGCCGAAACGGTGTGCCGCATCGGCGTCGATGCCGTAACGCACCACCTGCGGCAGGCCCGACGCCAGCGCGCCTTCACGCGCCTTGTCCACCAGGTCGTCTTCGATGCAACCACCCGACACCGAACCCGCGACCAGGCCGTCGTCGCGGATGGCCACGCTGGAGCCCGGCGGGCGCGGCGCCGAGCCCCAGGTGCGCGTGATGGTGCCCAGCACCACGCCGTGGCCGTTGGCATGCCACAGCGCGGCCTGGCGCAGCAGTTGTAGATCGGCGTTGTCCATGGGGCGAAGGCATTCAGCAGGGCGGAGTGCGGAGCATAAAGTGGTGGCAACATCGGTGCCATGAAAGCCCGCGGTGTGCACCTGCAATACAGCTTCGAAGCCCGCGGCCAGCAGGGCGCGGCCGTGCACAACCCGCTGTTCGACCTGCTGCAGGCGGTGCACGAGCAGGGCAGCATCCAGCGCGCCGCCCAGGCCCTGGGCGCCAGCTACCGCCATGTGTGGGGCCAGTTGCGCCAGTGGCAGGACACCCTGGGCGAACCCATCGTGCACTGGACACAAGGCCAGCCGGCGCAGCTGACGCCGTTTGCCGAACGGCTGCTGTGGGCAGAAACGCATGCCCGCGCGCGCCTGACCCCGCACATCGAGGCGCTGCGCGCTGAGCTCGAACGCGTGCTTTCCGAGGCGCTGGACGGCAGCCAGCAGGTGCTGACGATGGTTGCCAGCCACGACCTGGCGCTGCCGGCGCTGCGCGACACCGCGCGCGACACCGAGCGGCTGCACATCGACCTGCGCTTTGCCGGCAGTCTGGACGCGCTGCGTGCACTGGCCGAAGGCCGCTGCACCGTGGCCGGCTTTCATGTGCCCCCGCTGCCCGAAGGCAGCGCGCTGTTCGAGCGCAGTCTCAAGCCGCTGCTCAAACCGGGCCGCCACAAGCTGATCGGCTGCAGCCACCGCATGCAGGGGCTGATGGTGGCGCCAGGCAACCCGCTGGCGCTGAACAGCCTGGCCACGATGGTGGCCAAACAGGCGCGCTTTGCGCGGCGGCAGTCAGGCTCGGCCACCTGGCTGTTGACCGAGCACCTGCTGGCACAAGCCGCGTTGCAGCCGGCTGACCTGGCCCTGTCGCGCACCGAAGACAGCCACAGTGCGGTGGCCGCTGCGGTGGCCGGCGGCATGGCCGACGCCGGCATCGGGCTGGAAGCCGCGGCACAGGCCTTCGGCCTGGGCTTCGTGCCGCTGGCCCGCGACGACTACTTCCTGGTGTGCCTGGCGCAGGCCTTGGAGCAACCCGCCGTGCAGGCCCTGCGCCGCGCGCTGGAACAAGCCGCCTGGCATCGGGCGGTGGCCGCACTGCCGGGCTACGCTGTGGCGCAACCGGGGCAGGTGTTGTCGCTGACCAAGGCTCTGCCTTGGTGGCACTTCCGGAACAAGCGCGTATCGCCTTGATCAGCGCGTGACGGGGCGTGCCTTCAGAGGGCGCAGCTTCTGAAACCGACGGGTCCCACGTCGTCGCTCAGGCGCGCAAAACGGCGTGCCTTGGGGTGCCGCCAGCGCAGGTGACAGGCGCCGGTGGCGCCACGCAGCACGCCACCACGCTGGCCGGGTGCACCGGGGCCCAGGCCGCGTTCTTCTCCCGCCAGCGCACGGTCGTCCAGTTGCGCCCCCAAACCGGCTTCCAGATGGCCCGGCGGCACGATGCCAGCACCGGGCCAGGCCCGTGCCCGTCCCGACACCCATTCCAGCACGTCGCCCCAGGCATAACCGCGTGACGAGGCGGTGCACGCAGCCAGTTCCCACTCGTCCTCGGTGGGCAGGCGGCGGCCGGCCCAGGTGCACCAGGCTTGCGCCTCGAAGCGGCTGACCTGCAGCACGGGCTGACCCGCTGCCGCGCGCTGCAGCGCCAGGCGCGGCTTGGCGGGTTCGGCAGCGGCACCGCCAGGCGACGGTTCTGCCGGGTGGCGGCGCGTGAGATCGACGCGGCGCATCACCAGCACGCCGCCGCGCATCTGCTCCACGTCGCGCGGCGCGCGCCGGCCATGGCCCTGCGCAGCCTGGGCCTGCAGCCAGGACCAGCCTTCGTCATCCCACAGCTCCTGGCGGTCGTAGCCACCGTCGTCTGCAAACTCGACAAACTGCGACCAGTTGACCGGCTGCGCGTCGATCTCGAATTCGGGCACCACCACCTCGTGCGCCCAACGTTCGGCCCAAGGCACCAGGCCTGAAGCGGGTGAGCCCAGCTGCCAGCGCTGCCCGGGGAACCACAACGCCGGCCGCTGTGGCCGCGCCGGCGGATGGCCGGCCCCCAGGTCCAGCGCCAGCGCTTCACCCAGCCGGTCTTCGTGCAACAACGCCAGGCGAAAGAAACACAAGCCGGCGTCGGACTCGTCGCTGCTGGCCAGCAGGTCCAGCGTGGTTTCCAGCGTGTCGTGCAGGTAGGCGCGCAGGGCCTGCGGCGGCGGCGCCTGGCCGGGTTCGATCCAGCGTTCCGCGGCGGGCTCGACGCCGGCCAAGCGGGGTGCCGACGGGTCGCAGGCTTCACCCCGTTGCCGCTGCACGTGGCGCGCAATCCAGAACTCCTGGTACCAACCCGCCAACGCGGCGCGCTGCAGCGCGGTGTTTGATTCGTCCAGCGCCAGCAGGCGCAGCAAGTGGTTGCGGCTGTCGATCAGCGCCACCGACAGCAACTCACGGCCCGCGCACCTGATGGCGCTGGGGTCCTGCAAGGGTGGCGTGGCGGGCGCACCGGTCATGGCAGGGCTGCGGGGCTGCGCGTGGTGCCAGGAATGGGAAGGCAGGGTCGAGAGCGACTGCAGGGCGGTCGCTCTACTGCTCCACCAGCCCGTTGCGCATGGCGTAGACCATCAGCTCGGCGTTGTTGGCCAGCTGCAGCTTTTCCAGCACGCGCGCTCGGTACACCGACACCGTCTTCGGGCTGAGACGCAGGTCTTCCGCAATGTCGGCCAGCCGCTTGCCGCTGGCGATCATCAGCATGGTCTGCAATTCGCGGTCGCTCAGCTTCTGGTGCGGGTGTTCGCTGACTGGCGTGGTCAGGCTCTCCACCAGCATCTGCGCAATTTCGGGCGTCACGTACTTGCGGCCCTGGGACACCGTGCGCACCGCCTGCACCAGCAGCTGCGGGTCGCCGCCCTTGTTCACGTAACCATAAGCGCCGGCGCGCAGCGCGCGGATGGCGTATTGGTCTTCGGGGTACATGCTGACCACCAGCACCTTCACCGTGGTGCCTTCGTCCTTCAGCGCGTGCAGCACGTCCAGGCCACTGCGGCCGGGCAGGTTGATGTCCAGCACCAGCACGTCGCAGGGCTGCTGGCCGCTGCCGGCCAGCGACAGGCTGCGCATCAGCGCACGCAACTCGCCGTAGTCGCCGGCTTCACCCACGACGCGGATGTCGGCAGCATCGGACAGCGTGTCACGGATGCCGCGGCGTATCAGTGCGTGGTCGTCGCAGAGGATGACGTCGATCATGAAGTTCCAGGTTCCGGTGGATCTGCATTCTGACCTGCGGGCTGTGGCGCATTTGCACGCTCGTCCGCCGCTTCAGCGTCTTCGCTGCTGGCCGCCGCAGCCAATGGCACCGACACGATGAGCGAGGTGCCGCCAGCGCTGCTGCTCAGGTCGACCCAGCCACCCACGTGCGAAGCGCGTTCGTGCAGGCCCCGGATGCCGAAGCTGCGCGCCTTGGCCAGGTCGGTGTCGCTCATGCCGCGGCCGTTGTCGCTGACTTCGAGCGACAGCACGCCCTCGCTCAGCGACAGGTCTACCTGCACGCGGGTGGCGGCGGCATGCTTGCTGATGTTGGTCAGCGCCTCCTGCGCGGTGCGGTACACCACCAGCGGCACACCCGACGGCAGCGCAGGCAACTCCCGGCCGGCGCTGAAGCTGCAGGTCACGCCCGTGCGCTTCTCGAAACTGCCACACAGCCATTGCAGCGCGGCCACCAGGCCTTGCTCCAGGATGGCAGGGCGCAGGTTCTGCATGATGCGCTGGCTGACCTGCAAGGCGCTGCTCACGGTGTCCAGCGCGCTGCTGGCACGCAATTGCAATTGCGGGTCCTGCGCGTGGCGGCGTATCCAGTCGAGGTCGAACTTCAAGGCCGTCAACGAACCGCCCACTTCATCGTGGATTTCGCGCGCGATCGCATGGCGTTCGGCCTCCACGCTGGTTTGCAAGTGCTGCGCCAGCGCCGACAGGCGCGCCCGCGATGCCCGCAGCTCGGCGTCGGCGGCGATGCGCGCACGCAGCACATCGGCAGCCTCGATGGCATGTTCAATGGCTGGCGCCAGGCGCGACAGGTTGTTCTTCAGCAGATAGTCAGCGGCGCCGCTGCGCATGGCCTCCACCGCCGTGTCTTCACCGATCTGGCCCGACACCAAGATGAACGGCACGGCTCGGCCGCCGTTGGCGACGTGCTGCTGCAGCAGCCGCAGTGCCTGCACGCCAGTGAATCCGGGCAGGTGATAGTCCGACACGATGATGTCCCAGCGCTCGCCGAGCAACGCCGTGAAATCTGCGCGGGTTTCGACCCTTTGCACCACCACCGCCAAGCCCGAGCGGCGCAGCTGCGCCACAACGAGCGCGTGGTCGGGCTCGCTGTCCTCGACGTGCAGCATGCGCACCGGCGCCAGGGTCGCTCGCGCCCAGGGCTGTGCCTGGGCGCCACCCGTCTCGCGGCTGGCGGGCAGATCAGCACTCAGGGGCCCTGTCATGCGACGAGTATCGCAAACGTGCCCGCCTCGCTCGCGGATTCGCGCGGCTGCGGAAACCGAAATAGGGCCGGAACCGACCGGTCTTCCATTCAATGCGCAGGGGGGTGCTGCCGACAATGGATCACCGGATGGTCGTGCAGGACCTGGGCGCCAGGGCGCGCCATGAGCCCGCCACGACCACCCACCGAACCCCTTGGAGCCTCATGCTCACGCCGGACCACGCCGAACCGCAAAGTTACGTGCCTGCATCGGCGCTGCCGCCGCTGGTGGCCACCGACTTGCAGGACCACCTGATGGTGGCCAGCAACGACCTCGACCGCCTGCAGCGGCTGTTGAACGGCGCTTGTGACGTGCTGTTGACGCACTACCACGGTGCGGATTCAGCGCTCAAGCGCCTGCTGCAGACCTCCTCCCGTTCCGGCTCAGACCCGGCGGCACTGGATCCTGCCGAAGCCCGGGCCGCCCTGCAGCATCTGGGTAGCGCCATCACCGCGCTGCAGTTCCAGGACCTGGCTTCGCAGCTGGTGGACCACACGCAGCGGCGCTTGCGCAATTGCGCGGATCGCCTGGCCTGCGACACGATGGTCGACGACGAAGACGGTACGGCGATGGTCACGGCCGCACCCGACCGCCCCAATCCGGTGACGCAGGACGAAATGGACGCAGGGTCCATCGAGTTGTTCTGACCCTGCCATCCCTGGCTCATATCCAACGAACCGAAGCACCTTTCCCGGAGCACACCCTCATGCACTCGATCCTCGCCGTCGACGACAGCGCCTCCATGCGCCAAATGGTGTCGTTCACGCTCAAGAATGCCGGCTTCAACGTGGTCGAAGCGGTCGACGGCCAGGACGCATTTGAAAAGGCCAGCGGACGCACCTTCAGCCTGGTGCTGACCGACCAGAACATGCCGCGACTGGATGGCATCGGGTTGACCAAGAAGCTGCGCGAGAACCCGAACTTCAAAAGCACGCCGATCCTGATCCTGACCACCGAGAGCAGCGACCAGATGAAGCAGGCCGGCCGCGCCGCCGGTGCCACTGGCTGGCTGGTCAAGCCTTTCGACCCCGCCAAGCTGGTGGAAGTCATCGGCAAGGTCATCCGCTGACTTTCATGATCAGTGCCCAGCATCACGTCATGCATGACCTTCACTTGACATCGCGCGCACCAAGCAAACAACAGGGGAACTGACGATGGGTGACCTCAGTCAAGACAGCATGAACGCGGCAGCCGGCATCGACCTGACCCAGTTCTACCAGGTCTTCTTCGAAGAGGCTGGCGAGAACCTCGAGATGCTGGAGCAGAAGCTGCTCACACTGGACATCGAAAACGCCGACGACGAAGAGCTCAACGCCATCTTCCGCTGCGCGCACTCGGTCAAGGGCGGCGCGGCCACCTTCGGCTTCACCGACGTGGCCGAGCTCACGCACCAGATGGAAACGCTGCTCGACAAGCTGCGTCGTCATGAGCTGAAGCCCAACGCCGCGATGGTGGACGTGCTGCTGGCCTCGGGCGATGCACTGAAAGCGCAGCTGGCCCGCCACCAGGGCAGTGGCCAGGCGGCTGTGGACACCGGCGAGCTGCTGGTGTCGATCCGCTTGCTGGTGGAAGGCCAGGCACCACCACCGGCGCTGCGTGTGGCCGTGGTTGCCACCGCCAGCGCACTGGCGCCACCAGCGCCGGTTGCAGCCCGGCCGCAGGCGCAACGCGAGCTCGAGTTGACCGTGGGCCCGCTGGTGGATCTGAGCGCGGCCGACAACCTGATCGACCTGTTCAAGGAAATCACAGACCTCGGCACCATAGAAGCACTGGACGGCGGCCGCGGGGACGAAGGCTTTCGCCGCTTCAAGGTCTTGACCGTCAGCACCGACGCCGACCTGCTGGACCTCTTCAGCTTCCACATCGCACGCGAACACATGCGCCTGGCTCCGCTGGGCGCGGGTTACGGCTTTCACGCCGATGCGCCCGGTGCGCCGGCGTCAGAAGCTCCGCCAGACGTCGGCTTTGGGTTCTTCGACGATGCACCGGGCGCACCCGGCAGTGCACCTGCCAAGGCCGCACCCGAGGCCCACGGCGCTGCACCGGTGCCGGTAGCGTCCAAGGCGGTTGCCGCCAAGGTCGAAAGGGCCACCGCCCCCGAGTCGAGCACGCTGCGGGTGTCGGTCGAAAAGGTCGATCAGCTGATCAACCTGGTGGGCGAACTCGTGATCACGCAGGCCATGCTGGCGCAGAACAGCAAGGGCCTGGATGCCGGCATGAACCAGCAGATGCTGTCCGGCCTGGCCGACCTGGACCGCAACACCCGCGACCTGCAGGAAGCGGTGATGTCGATCCGCATGATTCCGATGTCACTGGTCTTCAACCGGTTTCCGCGCATGCTGCGCGACCTGGCCGGCAAGCTGGGCAAGAAGGTGGAACTGGTGCAGGTGGGTGAAGCCACCGAACTGGACAAGGGCCTGGTGGAGAAGATCACCGACCCGCTGACGCACCTGGTGCGCAACAGCTGCGACCACGGCATCGAGATGCCGGCCGAACGCCTGGCCCATGGCAAGCCTGAACACGGCACCGTGACGCTGATTGCCACCCACCAGGGCGGCAGCATCGTCATCGAAGTGCGCGACGACGGCAAGGGCCTGAACCGCGACAAGCTGCTGAACAAGGCGCGCGAACGCGGCCTGGACGTGTCGGACAGCATGAGCGACCAGGACGTGTTCGGCCTCATCTTTGCACCCGGCTTCTCCACCGCCGACTCGGTCACCGACGTCTCGGGGCGCGGTGTGGGCATGGACGTGGTGAAGAAGAACATCACCGCGCTGGGCGGCACCGTGGAAATCGACTCGGCCGAAGGCTACGGCATGACGGTTCGGGTGCGCCTGCCGCTGACGCTGGCCATCATGGACGGCATGAGCGTGGGTGTGGCCGACGAGTGCTACATCCTGCCCCTGAGCAGCGTGGTGGAGTCGTTCCAGGTGCAGCCGGGCATGGTCAAGACCATCGGCGGCACCGGCCGCGTGGTGGAAGTGCGCGACGAGTACATGCCGGTCATCGAACTCGAGCGCGTGTTCGACGTGCCACGCAACCTCGAGCACGAAGTCAATCCCATCCTGGTGGTGGTCGAAGCCGAAGGCGGCCGTGTCGCGATGATGGTCGACGAGCTGCTGGGCCAGCAGCAGGTGGTGGTGAAGAACCTGGAGAGCAACTACCGCCGCGTGGACGACATCTCGGGCGCCACCATCATGGGCGACGGCCGCGTGGCGCTGATCCTGGACGTGGGCGCGCTTGTGCGCCGCTCACGGCATTGATCGGCATTGATCGTCATTGATCCTCATTGACCGTCATCGATCGCCCCTGAGCGCCGCGCTCGAACCCCCGCCATTACCGCACGCCCACCATGAGCAGTCTCGCCGTCACGATGCGCCAGTTCACCATCAAGACCCGCATGCGCGGTGCCGTCGCCATGGTGCTGGCGCTGCTGGGCATGATCGCGCTGGTGGAACAGAGCGCCGCTGCCGCCGACAGTCTGAAACGGCAGGCCGCACGGTTGAGCGAAGTCGTGGGCACCTTCAAGCTGGAGCCCGTGCTCGCCGCAAACTGAGCTGCGGCAGGGCTGCCGTGCACCAGGCAGCCGCTCGCCGATCACCGCCCTCACCACACACCGCCTGTACCCGTCTCAGTCCATCGAACCCCGACCTCGAATCGAGAAAGCAACCTATGCTGTCAGCCCTTTCAAGCCCCACCTTCACCTTGTCCCTGCTGGCCGCCGGCCAGGCCGGCCTCGTCACGGGCCTGTCTATGGGCTGGAACCCCTGGCTGGCCGGCGGCGCCAGCGTGGTGGGCAGCGTGGCCGCTGCGATGGGTGTGTGGGGTGCGGCCAGCGCCCGCCGCAAGTTGCAGGACGACGTCGGCAGCCATGTCCATCGCCTGGCCTCGGGCGACCTGACGCAAGACGTGCAGGTGCTCGGCACCCGCCAGACGCAGCAGTTGCTGGGCGCGCTGCAGACGCTGCAGACTTCGCTGCGCAGCACGCTGGGCTCGATTCGTGGCGGCGCCGAAGGGGTGTCGGTGGCGGCAGCAGAAATCGCCAACGGCAACGCCAACCTGAGCAGCCGCACCGAGCAGACCTCGTCGAGTCTGCAGCAAGCCGCCAGCGCGATGAGCCAGCTCACCGGCACCGTCAATCAAACCGCCGAGTCGGCGCGCACCGCCAACCAGCTGGCTTCATCGGCCAGCGAGGTGGCGCAGCGCGGCGGCACCGTCGTGTCGCAAGTGGTGTCGACGATGGAAGACATCAACACCAGCAGCAAGAAGATCGCCGACATCATCGGCACCATCGACGGCATCGCCTTCCAGACCAACATCCTGGCGCTGAACGCCGCGGTGGAAGCTGCACGCGCCGGAGAACAGGGCCGCGGTTTCGCCGTGGTGGCCAGCGAAGTGCGCAGCCTGGCGCAGCGCAGCGCCGAAGCGGCCAAGGAGATCAAGACCCTGATCCAGCGCAGCGTCGAGAGCGTCGACGCCGGCACGCGCCTGGTGCAGGACGCGGGCAGCGCCATGGGCGACATCGTGGGCGGCGTGCAGCGCGTCACCGATGTCATCGGCGAGATCAGCGCAGCCACCAGTGAGCAGAGCACCGGCCTGCGCCAGGTCAACGAAGCCGTGGCCGGCCTGGACCAGATGACGCAGCAGAACGCCGCGCTGGTGGAAGAAGGCGCTGCCGCCGCCGAGAGCTTGAAGGACCAGGTGTCGCGCCTGGGCCGGCTGGTGGGCAGCTTCCGGCTGAAGGCAGCCTGAGCGCAAG
>JANOZF010000131.1:0-18060 GCA_031429255.1 Rubrivivax sp. | reverse complement strand
GCGTGCAGTTTTCGCTGGCGGTGCTGGCGCTGAAGGCCTTGCCGGTGGTCATCCTGGGCGGCCTGACCAGCGTGCCCGGCGCCATCATCGGCGGGCTGATCATCGGTGTGGGCGAAAAGCTGTCCGAGGTCTACATCGGGCCGTCGTTAGGCGGCGGCATCGAGATCTGGTTCGGCTACGTGCTGGTGCTGTTTGTCTTGCTCGTCAGGCCGCAAGGCTTGTTCGGCGAGAAGATCATTGATCGGGTCTGACCATGCTCTACAGAGAAAACGGTCAGTTCAAGACCACCTACACCAACGACAGCCAGGTCTTCCCGATTGCGCAAGACCGCATCGTCATCTGGCTGATCGTCGCCTTTGCAGCGCTGGTGGTGCCGCTGCTGGTGGATGAATACCTGTTCCGCGCCATCCTGATCCCGTTCTTGATCCTGAGCCTGGCGGCGCTGGGCCTGAACGTCCTGGTGGGTTACTGCGGGCAGATCAGCCTGGGCACGGGTGCCTTCATGGCGGTGGGCGCCTACGCGGCCTACAACTTCAGTTCACGCATCGACGGCATGCCACTGCTGTTGTCGCTGGTGCTGGGCGGTGCGTGCGCCACCGTGGTGGGCGTGCTGTTCGGCATTCCCAGCCTGCGCATCAAGGGCCTGTACCTGTCGGTGGCCACGCTGGCGGCGCAGTTCTTCTGCGACTGGGCCTTCTTGCGCATCAAATGGTTCACCGGCAACACCTCGTCGGGATCGGTCAGCGTCAGCAACCTGAACGTGTTCGGGCTCAGCATCGAAACGCCGCATGCCAAGTACCTGTTCTGTCTGGCCATCCTGGTGGTGTTTGCCATCGCGGTCAAGAATCTGGTGCGCAGCCACATCGGACGCGAGTGGATGGCCATACGCGACATGGACGTGGCTGCTTCGGTCATCGGCATACGACCGGTCTACGCCAAGCTCACGGCCTTTGCCGTCAGCAGCTTCATCGTCGGCGTGGCCGGTGCGCTGTGGGGCTTTGTGCACCTGGGCAGCTGGGAGCCGGCGGCCTTCAGCATCGACCGCAGCTTCCAGCTGCTGTTCATGATCATCATCGGCGGCCTCGGTTCCGTCATGGGCAGCTTCTTTGGCGCCGCCTTCATCGTCATCCTGCCGGTGTTCCTGAACCAGTTCCTGCCCTGGGTGGGCAGCCTGGTGGGCATCACCATCAGCACCGCTGGCGTGGCGCATGCCGAACTGATGATCTTTGGCGCACTGATCGTGTTCTTCCTCATCGTCGAACCGCACGGCCTGGCACGCTTGTGGTCCACGGCCAAGGAAAAGATGCGCCTGTGGCCGTTCCCACACTGAAAGGCGCGCACTGACAACCGCAATCGCTGTGGCGCGTTGAACCCGAGCACAAGAGTGGCCACAGCCGACGGGCTGCGCCGCCACCTTCCAAAAGTTGCACCGACGGGTGCCGTTTTGTGTTGATGACCTTGAGTCAGACTTTTTCCCACCCCTGGAGGCAGACATGAAGTTCAAGACCCTATCCACGCTGGCACTGGGCGCGGCGCTGGCCGCAGCCGCGGTCAGCAGCGCTTTTGCGCAAGCCAAAGAGCAGTTCTTCCCGGTGCTGGTGTACCGCACGGGCGCCTACGCGCCCAACGGCGTGCCCTTTGCCAACGGCTATGTCGACTACCTGAAGCTCACCAACGCCCGCGGCGGCATCAATGGCGTGAAGGTCAGCTTCGAAGAGTGCGAAACCGGCTACGCCACCGACCGCGGTGTGGAATGCTATGAACGCCTGAAGGGCAAGAACGGCGGCGCCACGGTGTTCCAGCCGCTGTCCACCGGCATCACTTTTGCGCTGACCGAAAAGGCGCCGGCCGACAAGATCCCGCTCATCACGGCCGGCTACGGTCGCAGCGAAAGCACCGACGGCAACGTCTTCAAGTGGAACTTCCCGCTCACCGGCACCTATTGGGACGCCGCTGACATCCTGCTGCAGCACATCGCCAAGAAAGAAGGCGGCTGGGACAAGCTGAAGGGCAAGAAGATTGCGCTGGTCTATCACGACAGCCCGTTCGGCAAAGAGCCCATTCCGCTGGTGGTGGAGCGCAGCAAGATGCACGGCTTCGAGCTGACGCAACTGCCCGTCACCCACCCCGGTGTGGAACAAAAAGCCACCTGGCTGCAGATTCGCCAGAACCGCCCTGACTACGTGCTGCTGTGGGGCTGGGGCGTGATGAACAGCACCGCGCTGAAAGAGGCACAGGCCACAGGATTCCCACGCGAGAAGATGTACGGCGTGTGGTGGGCGGCTGCCGAACCCGACGTCAAGGACGTGGGCGACGGCGCCAAGGGCTACAACGGCCTGGCCCTGCAACACGGCGCCGAGCCCAATTCGGCCGTGGTGAAAGAAATGCTGGCCAAGGTGCACGACAAGGGCCAGGGCACCGGCCCGAAGGACGAAGTGGGCCAGGTGCTGTACATGCGCGGCCTGAGCGCCGCCATGCTGGCCGTGGAAGGTGTGAAGCGGGCCCAGGACCGCTACGGCAAGGGCAAGGTCATGACCGGCGAACAAGCCCGCTGGGGTTATGAAAACCTGGCGCTGGACCAGAAGAAGCTCGACGCACTGGGTTTTGCCGGCGTGATGCGCCCCATCAGCACCAGCTGCCAGGACCACCGCGGCGCCACCTGGGCCCGCATCCACACCTGGGACGGCAAGAAGTGGAACTTCACGTCTGACTGGTACGAAAGCGACAGCGCCATCATCAAGCCGATGATCAAGGCCGCTGCCGACAAGTACGCCGCAGAGAAGAAGCTGACGCGGCGTACGGCCGAAGACTGCCAGTCATAGGCCCACCCCCGAAGGCGGCGTAGCCGCCTTCCCCCTCAAGGGGGCGACGCCAGCGGCCCGGCAAAGCCGGTTCTGCGGCGTCCGCTGGAAGGGTTGGCTGATCTTGCTGCGCAGGATCAGCCTCTCGATCCAACCGCCGAAGCAGTCCGCCGGAGCATCCATGTCCAACATCCTCCTCAACGTCAACGGCATCGAAGTCATCTACAACCACGTCATCCTGGTGCTGAAGGGCGTTTCGCTCCAGGTGCCCGAGGGTGGTGTGGTGGCCCTGTTGGGTGGCAATGGCGCAGGCAAGACCACCACGCTGCGCGCGGTCAGCAACCTGCTGGCCGGTGAACGTGGCGAAGTCACCAAGGGCAGCATCGAACTGCGCGGCGAGCGCATCGAAAAGCTCAGCACCAGCGAGATGGTGAACCGTGGCGTCATCCGGGTGATGGAAGGCCGCCACTGCTTTGCGCACCTGTCGATCGAAGACAACCTGATGACCGGTGCCTACACACGCACCGACGGCAAGGCTGCCGTCGCAGCCACGCTGGAGAAGGTCTACAACTATTTCCCGCGCCTGAAGACGCGCCGCGAGTCGCAGGCCGCTTACACCTCAGGCGGCGAGCAGCAGATGTGCGCCATTGGCCGCGCGCTGATGGCCAACCCGAAGATGGTGTTGCTGGACGAGCCCAGCATGGGCTTGGCGCCGCAGATCGTGGAAGAGGTGTTCGAGATCGTCAAGGACCTGAACCAGCGCGAGAAGGTCACGTTCTTGCTGGCCGAGCAAAACACCAACATGGCGCTGCGCTATTCCGACTACGGCTACATCCTGGAGAACGGCCGCATCGTGATGGATGGCGAAGCCAAGGCGCTGCGCGAAAACGAAGACGTCAAGGAGTTCTACCTGGGCATGGGCGGCGGCGACCGCAAGAGCTTCAAGGGTGGCAAGAGCTACAAGCGCCGCAAGCGCTGGTTGAGCTAGTGCACGACGCCAGGGGCAACTCTTGAGCGACGACGCATTCACCGGCTTCGCGCCACCGCCCTTCAAGGCCACCGAGGCACTGGCCCAGATCAAGCGCAGCTTGCGCGACCTGAAGTTGGCTGAACGCGGCAAAGGATTCGACCTGCGTGGCAAGCCGGTATTGGAACTGGCACTGGACGATGCGCAGATCAACGTGCGCATCGCGCGCAAGCTGGCGCTGACGCCCGAGTGGGACCGGCTGCTCGTCAACAGCGCCACCAGCCAGCGCAAGCTGATCGACGACATCAAGCGCCGGCTGGAACGCTGGGAACGCGAAGACTGACCGTGGACGCCTGCACGGCGACCACCTACAACACATCCACCGCCCCGGGAGTGGCGCCATGAGCACATCACCAGATCACCTGCTGGAGCGGCGCGAACCCGCTGCCCGCGAAGCCACCCTGATGGCTGCCCTGCCCGGCCTGGTCAGCGCCGCGCAGAACCTGCCGGCCTACGCCGACCGGCTCGCTGGCGTGGATGCAGGGCAACTGCTGTCGCGTGCAGCATTGGCCCGCGTACCGGTCACGCGCAAGCACGAGTTGTTTGAACGTCAACAGGCCAGTCGCAGCAGCGACCCCTTCGGTGGCTTTTCGGCCATCGGATGGACGGCGCAGCGCGCGCTGCGGCCCGCACGGCGCGTCTTTCAATCGCCTGGGCCGATCTACGAACCCGAAGGCAATGCCACCGACTACTGGCGCACCGCGCGCGCCATGCACGCCGCCGGCTTCGTGGCCGGCGATCTGGTGCACAACAGCTTCAGCTACCACCTGACACCCGGCGCCTGGATCATGGAAAGCGGCGCGCTGGCGCTGGGCTGCACGGTGTTTCCTGGCGGCGTGGGCAACACCGAGTTGCAGTTGCAGGCGATGGAACATCTGCGCCCCGACGCGTATGCGGGCACGCCCAGCTTCCTGCGCATCCTGGTTGAAAAGGCCGCGGAGACCGGCATCGCGCTGCCCAGCCTGAAGAAGGCCCTGGTCAGCGGCGAGGCCTTTCCACCGAGCCTGCGCGACTGGCTGCGCGAGCGCGGCATCGACGGTTATCAGGCCTACGCCACGGCTGAAGCCGGTGTCATCGCCTACGAGACCAGCGCGCGCGAAGGCCTGGTGCTGGACGAGGGTGTGATTCTGGAGATCGTGCGCCCCGGCACCAACGACACCGTGCCCGATGGCGACGTGGGCGAGGTGGTGGTCACGGTGCTCAACGCCGACTATCCGATGGTGCGCTTTGGCACCGGCGACCTGAGCGCCGTGCTGGCGGGAACCTGCCCGAGCGGGCGCACCAACACGCGCATCAAAGGCTGGATGGGGCGCGCCGACCAAACGGCCAAAGTGCGTGGCATGTTCGTGCACCCGAGCCAGGTTGCCGAGGTGCTGAAGCGCTACCCGGGCGTGGGCCGCGGCCGGCTGGTGGTGGAAGGCGAAATGGCCAACGACCGCATGACGCTGCATGTGGAAGTTGCCGGAGCCGAAGCAGGCCTGGCCGACCGTCTGGCTGCGGCTGTGCGAGACGTGACCAAACTGCGCGCCGACGTCGTGCTGGCGGCACCGGGTTCGCTGCCCAACGACGGCAAGGTGATCGAGGACAAGCGCAGCTACGACTGACAGCACCCACCCATGCCTGCTCACGGGTGGGTTTCTAAAAGTCTTGCGCGCGGCCGCCGCTGCTACGTGTTTTCCACGCAAACCCTGTCATCGCGGCTGGCTACGATCCGTTAAGCACGCGCCTTTCACCTCCACATTCCTTCGGAGACATCCTGCATGAAGTTCTTTGCCCTCACCCGTCTGTCCATCGCCCTCGCCACCACGCTGGTGGCTGGCGTTGCGGCGGCCTATCCCGACAAGCCCATCACCATCGTCGTGCCATTCGCGGCCGGCGGCCCCACCGACAAGGTGGCGCGCGACTTCGCAGAAGCCATGCGCAAGCCCCTGGGCGGCGCCACGCTGGTGGTTGAAAACGTCGGTGGTGCGGGCGGCACGCTGGGCGCAGCCAAAGTGGCCAAGGCGCCGGCCGATGGCCATACGATCCTTCTGCACCACATCGGCATGTCCACCTCGCCGGGCCTGTACCGCAAGCTCGGCTACGACACGCTGAACGACTTCGAATACGTCGGCATGATCAACGACGTGCCGATGACGCTGCTGGGCCGCAAGACACTGCCGGCCGCGAACTATGCCGAGTTGACGAAGTGGATCAACGACAACAAGGGCAAGATCAACCTGGCCAACGCCGGCCTGGGATCGGCTTCGCACCTGTGCGGGCTGATGTTCCAGAACGCGATCAAGGTCGACATGACCACCGTCCCCTACAAGGGCACGGCACCGGCCATGAACGACCTGCTGGGCGGCCAGGTGGACCTGATGTGCGACCAGACCACCAACACCACCAGCCAGATCGGCGCGGGTTCCGTGCACGCGTACGCCGTGACCACGCCCAAGCGCATCAACACGCCAGTGCTGGCGAAGTTGCCCACGCTGGACGAAGCGGGGCTGAGGGGCTTCAACGTCAGTATCTGGCATGGCGTGTACGCACCCAAGGGCACGCCCAAGCCGGTGCTGGACAAGCTCAACGCAGCGCTGAAGGAAGCACTCAAGGACGCCGACTTCATCAAGCGCCAGGAGGCCCTGGGCGCGGTGGTCATCACCGACAACCGCACCAGCCCGGCCGAGCACAAGAAGTTCGTCGCCGCCGAGATCGACAAGTGGGGCGCCGTCATCAAGGCCGCCGGGCAATACGCCGATTGAGGCTGCGCAGTTGCTGCCCCGAGCGCAGCCATTCTGAAAGAGCCGCCTCGTTGGGCGGCTTTTTTATCGCGAGCGTGGCGCTGCCGATCAGGCCATCCGAATGGGTATCGTCACCGGCCCGTCGTTGACCAGGTGCACCTGCATGTCGGCCCCAAAGACCCCCTGAGACACCTCGGGGTGGCGCTCGCGCGCCAGCCGCACGACCTCGTTGAACAGCGCCAATCCCTGCGCGGGCCCGGCCGCCGCCGTGAAGCTGGGCCGGTTGCCAGCCGACACATCGGCCGCCAGCGTGAACTGGCTCACCAGCAGCAGGCCGCCCGCAACGTCTTGCACGCTGCGGTTCATCTTGCCGGCGTCGTCGGCGAAGATGCGCAGCTTCAGCAGCTTGTCCACCAGCCTGGCCGCCAGCGCCGGCGTGTCGGCAGGTTCTGCGCACACCAGCACCAGCAGCCCGGGGCCGATCGCGCCCACGGTCTGGCCCGCCACGTCCACGCGGGCGTCGCGCACGCGCTGCACCAGGGCCATCAAGAGACCGCCATCAGATCAGGTCTTTCGGGTCGTCGAAATGCGCTTCCACGTCCAGTGGCAGCAACTGAATGGTGGCGCGCAAGCCGGGCACCGAACTCATCAGCGCCTGTTCCACGCTGGCACGCACGGCCGCGGCGCGGCCCAGGGTCCAGGCCGCCGGCATGTGCATGTGCAGGTCGACGAAGCGGCGCTGGCCGGCGCGGCGCGTCACCACGTGGTCGAAGCGGATGGTGTGGTGGTCGAACCCCGCCAGCACCTGGTCGATCTGGCTGCGTGCTTCGGGGTCCAGAGCCTCGTCCATCAAGCCACGGGCCGACTGCCACACCAGGCGAGCGCCTTCACGCAGGATGTTCAGCGCCACGGCAATGGCCAGCACCGGGTCCAGCCACAACCAGCCTGTGGCCTGCACGGCCAGCAACCCGACCACCACGCCGGCCGAGGTCCAGACGTCGGTGAACAGATGCCGCGCGTCGCCTTCCAGCGCCACCGAGCGGACTTCGCGCGCCTTGCGCAGCATGCTGTAGGCCAGGGCGCCGTTCATCGCCGAGCTGACCACCGACAGCACGATACCCAAGCCGACCGCTTCCAGCGGCTGCGGATGCAACAGCCGCTGCACCGCCGTCCAGACAATGCCCAGCGCCGCAGCGAAGATGAGCACCCCTTCAAAGCCGCTGGAAAAGTATTCGGCCTTGTGGTGGCCGTAAGGGTGGTCGTCATCAGGCGGGCGTGCGGCCACCGTGACCATGGCCAGCGCGAAGATCGCGCCCGCCAGATTCACCAGGGACTCCAGCGCGTCACTGAGCAGGCTGACGCTGTCGCTCACCCACCAGGCGCCCGTCTTCAGTGCGATGGTGGCCAGCGCCACCGCGATCGACAGCTTGAGATAGGCGCTGACCTGCATGGGCTGATTCGGCGTCTCAGGCCGACAGCGTGACGCGCGCGAACTTGCGCTTGCCCACCTGCACCACGCAGGTACCGGCGGCCACCTTCAGGGCCTTGTCGCTGACCACCGCACCGTCGATGCGCACACCGCCCTGCTCAACCATGCGCATCGCCTCGCTGGTGGACGGCACCAGCCCGGCCTGCTTGAGCAAGGCGCCCAAGGCCAGCGGCGCGCCCGACAAGCTCACCTCGGGCATCTCGTCAGGCGCGCCGCCGGCGGCGCGCCGCTGGAAATCCTGCTCGGCCGCGTCGGCCGCGGCCTGGCTGTGAAAACGGGTCGTGATCTCGTGCGCCAGTTGCACCTTCGCGTCCTTCGGATTGCGCCCGCCCGCCACTTCGCTCTTCAATTGCGCGATGTCGGCAACGGACCGGAAGCTGAGCAACTCATACCACTTCCACATCTGCACATCGCTGATCGACAGCACCTTGGCAAACATGGTGTTGGCATCGTCGGTGATGGCGATGTAGTTGTTCTTGCTCTTGCTCATTTTCTCGACGCCGTCCAGGCCTTCGAGCAAGGGCATGGTCAGGATGCACTGCGGCTCCTGACCGTATTCCTGCTGCAGCGCGCGGCCCACCAGCAGGTTGAACTTCTGGTCGGTGCCGCCCAGTTCGAGGTCGCTCTTCAGCGCCACCGAGTCATAGCCCTGCATGAGCGGGTACAGCAACTCATGCACGCTGATGGGGTTGCCGGCCTTGAACCGCTTGGTGAAATCGTCGCGCTCCATCATGCGAGCCAGCGTGTACTTGGCCGCCAGCTGAATCATGCCGCGCGCACCCAGAGGGTCGCTCCATTCGCTGTTGTAGCGAATTTCGGTCTTCGCAGGGTCCAGTACCAGGCTGGCCTGCCGATAGTAGGTTTGTGCGTTGGCCTCGATCTGCTCACGCGTCAGTGGCGGGCGCGTGGCATTGCGGCCTGAAGGGTCGCCAATCATCGACGTGAAATCGCCGATCAGGAAGATCACCGTGTGCCCCAGATCCTGCAACTGGCGCATCTTGTTCAGCACCACGGTGTGGCCGATATGGATGTCGGGGGCCGTGGGGTCCAGCCCGAGCTTGATGCGCAAGGGCTTGCCGGTGGCCTCTGACCGGGCCAACTTGCGCAGCCACTCGGCCTGCGGCAGCAGTTCTTCGCAACCACGCAGCGACGTGGCAAAGGCGTGCCGCAGCGCGTCGCTGGCGCTGCCCAGGTCGATGGGTGCGGGCGGCGGGCTTGGGGGCGTGGGCGGGGTCTGGGATTCAGTCATGACGGGCGACGCAGGTGCTGCGCCGTTCAACGAAAAGAAGGGGTGCCGAGTTCGGCGAAGCCTCTGAGATGGCAGCCGGCAGGCGGTCCTGGTTCGGAGCTTCCCTAGGGGACGTCCCGGATCGAAGGCCAAAATGCTTTGGCTATACTCAAAACCTCGACTATTCCACGGTTCACGGCAGGCTCAAGCGTGCTTGGAAGCCCTGCAGGTGCAGCGGGCCCGTTGCAACAACAACGCCGGCCGCACCGCAGCGAACCACAAATTCTAGAGGCTGGTTGCCAAGGCCACGCCGTATTGCCACGCAAGCCCCGTCAGCATCAGGACGGGTGTGCTGCCGAACCGATTGCCTGCCTGTGAAGATGTCTCTACAAGAAGCCTTGAAAGGCTTGTCACTCGCCGCCCGCCAGCACCGCACGGGCATCGTGCTGGCCACCTCGGCCGCACTGGCTGGGTTTGGCATCACCGCAGTGGCCGTGGCACCTTTGACGACCGCTACCGAATTGCCAACATTGCGCACCGTGGTCGAAGAGGTGGCGCCCCAAGGGCTGGGCGCGCAGCTTGAAGCGCTGGCCAGCCAGGGCTTCAGCTTGAGCCGTGGCGAGCTCACGCGCAGTTCGGAAAGCGCCGCCACCCTGCTGGCCCGCATGGGTGTGCGTGACAGCGCTGCGCAGGCTTTCTTGCAGACCGACCCCACGGCGCGGTCGCTGTTCAGCGGCCGCGCAGGCAAGATGGTACTCGTTCGCACCCATGCCGACGGCTCGCTGCAAGATCTCGTGGCCCGCTTTCCCGTCGCCGATGCCGAATTGAGCAAGACTCATTTCATGCGCCTGCGCATCGACCAGCAGGGCGGCCGTTGGCAAGCCCAGAAGCAGGAAGTTCCTTATGACTCGGAACTGCGGCTGGCCAGCGGCACCATCCGCAGCAGCCTGTTTGCAGCCACGGACGACGCCGGCCTGCCCGACGCGGTAGCAGCCCAGTTGGCTGAAATCTTCGCCAGCGACATCGACATGCACCGCCAGTTGCGCCGCGGCGACACCTTCAGCGTGGTCTACGAAACACTCACCGCCGACGGGCAGCCCGTGGCCTGGAACGAAGGCACCGGCCGCGTGACGGCCGCTGAATTCATCAATGCCGGCCGCGCGCACCACGCAGTGTGGTTTGCGCAGGGCAACCAGACAGGCAGCTACTTCGGCCTGGACGGGCGCAGCAAGCGCAACGTTTTCCTGGCCAGCCCGATGGAGTTCTCGCGCGTGACCTCGGGTTTTGCGATGCGCATCCACCCGATCTTCCAGACGGCGCGGGCCCACCTGGGGGTCGACTATGCAGCGCCCACCGGCACACCGGTGCGCAGTGTGGGCGCCGGCGTGGTGCAAGCCGCCACGCGTCAGAACGGTTACGGCAACATGGTCGAGATCAAGCATGGCGGCGACCGCAGCACGCTGTACGCCCATCTGAGCACCATTGATGTCAAACCCGGGCAACGCGTGGAACAGGGCCAGAAGATCGGCGGCGTGGGCGCCACGGGCTGGGCCACGGGCCCTCATCTGCACTTCGAGTTCCGCGTCAAGGGTGTGCACCAGGACCCGATGCTGGTGGCCAAGGCCGTGGAGAACACGGCGCTGGACGCAGACGCCCGCAAGCGGTTTGCCGACCTGTCGCGCCTGCAGCAGGCCAAGTTGAACGTGGCCGAGACGCTGGGCGGGTCGCGCAACGCGGCCGAGTAGACAACAGCGGTCGCCGCGGCGGGCACCCGTCGCGACCCGCCAGGCCGGCATGCGAGCTCACGGCCCATGAAAAAACGCCCAGCGATGCTGGGCGTTTTCTATGGAGAAGGGCGGACGTTCAGGCTGAGAACGATGAACCGCAACCACAGGTGGTGGTGGCGTTCGGATTCTTGATAACGAACTGCGCGCCCTGCAGGTCTTCCTTGTAGTCGATCTCGGCCCCTGCCAGATACTGAAGACTCATCGCGTCGATCAGCAGCGTGACGCCGTTCTTGGCCATCTGCGTGTCGTCTTCGTTGACGACTTCGTCGAAGGTGAAACCGTACTGGAAGCCCGAGCACCCGCCACCCTGCACGAATACACGCAGCTTCAGTTCGGGATTGCCTTCTTCATCAACCAGGTCTTTCACCTTGGCAGCTGCGCTGTCGGTGAAGATGATGGGCGCGCCAGGCGCGTCTTCGGTTGCAGGGGCCAGGGGTTCAGCAAGTGCGTTCATACGGGCAACTCCTAAAGTAAGCCACAGTGAGCAGGAAATCGGATCGGACGGTCAGGCTTCTTTCGAAACCGCCAGCTTCAGGGCCGGCTTTTCAGCGCTGCGCAGCGGCGTCAGTTCACCGCCCACCTGGGCGCCAGCATGCATTTCAAGCAATTCGTACCGTATGTCACCCATCACACGGGCCTTGGGCTGAAGCTCCAGCAACTCGGTGCAGTGCACGGGGCCATGAACCTCCCCATTGATGATCACATGGCCAGCCTTCACCTTGCCATGCACGCGGGCATTTTCACTGATCACGATGATGCTGTCGGCATTTTCGTCGGACGCGATCACGTCGCCGTTGACCACACCATCCACGCGCAGCCCTTCGGTGAAACGAAGATGGCCAGCGACCACCATGCCTTCACCAATCAGGCTGCGGATCGGGGGCTGCTTCTTGTTCTTCATGCCAAACATGGTTAAGTCTCCTCAGGCACATCCAGACACTACAGGCGGATGGTGTGGGTTGCACGAACGGCGCCGCGCCCGTCCATGATGCGGACCTGCACACCTTTTATCACGGCCAGCGGTGGATGGTCGACAGTACCTTCCACACGTGCCACCTGCTTGACGACGATGGAGCGCGGGCCACCAGGCAAGGTCATCGACCAGGATTTGTTGTCGAGTTGTCCGGAAATCAACAACTCGTACTGACCCGTGAACTCCGCATCCTTGGCCTGCTGCACCACCAGCATGCGGTACTGCAGTTGACCGGGCATCGGCACCTCGGCCTGAAGTCCGCGCACCTGCAAACCTTCGCTGCCAGTGGGCAGCAGACGCTGGAAGAAGCCCAACTCCGACTGCAGGGTCTGCTTGTCGGACTCGAGCGCGCGGAGTTGTTGACCCAGCCGTTCCTGCGCCGCGCGTTCGGTCTTCAGCAGGCTGTCAGCGGTGTTGGATATCTGGCGCGCCTCGTCGTATTTCAGACGCAGGTCCTTGAGCTCGGCACGCAGCACCACCAACTCTTCATTGGTGCGCCTGTCCAGCCCGGCGATGTCCTTGCCGAACTCGAAAGCCCACAAGGCCAGCGCTGCTGAAAACCCCAACGCCAGGGCCCAGACGGCCCAGCGCAGCGGCCAGGGCAGATGGCTGCGGACGATCATCCGCGGCGCACTGACCGAGAGCCGGCGGCGCAGTAACTTCCAACGCATCGTTTGGGGCCGACCACCGAATACAGAACCACCCGCGGCCGAATGGCTCGGGGGGCCCTGCTGGCAGCGGCTTAGCGCTTGCTGAACTGCTTGCGGCGACGAGCGCCGTGCAGACCGACCTTCTTGCGCTCGACTTCGCGCGCGTCGCGGGTGACGAACCCGGCGCGGCTGAGGTCGGGCTTGAGGGCCGCGTCGTAGTCGATCAGCGCACGGGTGATGCCGTGACGCACCGCACCGGCCTGGCCGGATTCACCGCCGCCCTGCACGTTGATCTTGATGTCGAAGGTGCCGTCATTGGCCGTCAGCAGCAGAGGCTGCTTGACGATCATGATCGAGGTCTGGCGGCCAAAATAGTCATCGATGGGCTTGCCATTGACGATGATCTGGCCAGTGCCTTTTTTCATGAAGACGCGAGCCACGCTCGACTTGCGGCGGCCGGTGCCGTAGTTCCAAATTCCGATCATCGCTGCGTCCTCAAATCTCAAGCGGCTTGGGCTGCTGAGCGCTATGCGGGTGGGTGTCACCGGCATAAACCTTCAGCTTCTTGACCATCGCGTAGCCCAGCGGGCCCTTGGGCAGCATGCCCTTGACGGCCTTTTCAAGTGCGCGGCCGGGGTGCTTGGCCTGCATGTCCTTGAAGGCGGTGGCATAGATGCCGCCCGGGTAGCCCGAATGCCGGTAGTAGATCTTGTCGGTGGCCTTGGCCCCGGTGACGCGGATCTTGTCGGCATTGACGACGATGATGAAATCACCGGTGTCGACGTGAGGCGTGTAAATGGCTTTGTGCTTTCCGCGCAAACGGAGTGCTGCTTCGCTGGCAACACGTCCGAGCACCTTGTCGGTGGCGTCAATCACAAACCACTCGTGCTTCACCTCGGCCGGTTTGGCGCTGAAGGTCTTCATGAGGGTCTTTCAAATGGTGCGCCGCCTTCGAGGAGGCGCACGTCGATCGGAATCGCTGCCCCTTGCAGCATTGGACTGAAACCAACTGCCCCGCCCTTGGAACCACTTGTAGACCCACTGCGTGCGCCTCGACAGAAGCACGGCAGGCCTGCAGCCTCACAGGCAACAGCAGCTGAAACCGACCCCGGGTCGAGGGCGCCTGGCGTGGGGTCTGCGACCCTGCATCACCTGACACTGCCTCACCAGCCCTGCGGCGGCCTTCAACCAACCTTTCCCAGCCGAATCCAGGAAAGCCGGTCAGTATACAACCTCCAAGGCCCTGGATGCACAGTCCTGAATGCTCCACACCACCCAGTCCGCACCATTCAATGGGATGGGATCGACCCTTGCGAACCTACCGACAATGCTGCTCGCAGGGGCACACGGCCGACCCTGCCGTGTGCGCAGGACCCAGCTTCAAGCGCGGCCAGCCCATACCGAAGTCGCCACGTGAACACGGGATGGTGCTCCCGCACCAACTCGGTAACATAATTCAAAGCCTGTTCTTGGTGACAGCACGGCAGACCACGCTGTTTCCCGACCCTCTCGCGCCCCTTGATGCACACCTATCTCACTTGGCTACTGATCGCGCTGTCGCTCGCATTGCTGGGTGGTGCCGCGTGGATGTGGTTCGGAGGCAATAAGAAGAAGTCCAAGGCCAGGCCACTGCCCAACGAATGGACGCTGACCGCGCGGCCGGTTTTCACCGTCGATGAAAGGCGCGTTTACCGCCAACTGCGCGAGGCCCTGCCTCAGCACGTGGTGCTGGCCAAGCTGCCGCTGGTGCGCTTCTGTCAGCCCACCGACCCCGATCAGGTGCGCCACTGGTACGAGATCCTGGGTGCCAACCACGTCAGCTTCGCCATCTGCAGCGCCAATGGCCGTGTGCTGGCGGCCATCGATCTCGAGCAAGAACGGCATGTCTCCCGTCGGTCGGTGAAGATCAAGCAGTCGATGCTGGCCGCCTGCAAGATCCGGTATTTGCGCTGCGCCCCGCATGAAGTGCCTTCGATGCAGGAATTGCAATTGCTGGTGCCGATGACCGGCCCTGCGGCACGCGCGACCCAGTCCTCGCCCTCGGTGGCTCCGATTCGCGATGTGCTGATGGCGGGCTCGTCGCCTTCGCGCCGTCGTGAACGCCCGACGCTGTGGCAAGACTCGAATTTTCTGCAGGATTCCTTCTTCGGCAGTGATGGCAGCGGCCGTGTCGACCAAGGCGCAATCAGCACCTTTGGCGGGCCCATCAGCGGTTTCGGCTCGGGGCGCGGTGGCATGTCGGTGCGTGAGATTCCCGGCGCGCCCATGGAGTCTGGCGGCGTGGTCAGCGACACCGCGGGTTCGTGGCTGCGCCACTGAACACCCAGCCCCCACCCGCGGCTGCGGCTGCGGCCGCCGTCGACTTCAGTCAACTCGACCCTCAACAGGTGCTCGATGCGCTGCAGGCGGTGGGCCTGCACGGCGACGGGCGTGTGTTGCAGCTCAACTCCTACGAGAACCGCGTGTTCCAGGTGTTTCTGGAGGACAGCAGCGCGGTGGTCGTCAAGTTCTACCGCCCGGGCCGCTGGAGCGATGAGCAGATCGTCGAAGAGCATGCCTTTGCGCTGGAACTGGCCGCGGCCGAAGTGCCGGTCATTGCGCCCCTCGTGTTGCGGTCCGACCTCGAACTGCCGGGGCTGACGTTGCAAGGCACCCCCGCCACTCTGGCCTGCCTGCACAGCACCGACCACCAGGGGCGCCTGGTGCGCGCACAGCGCTTTGCAGTGGCAGCGCGCAGCGCCGGGCGCGAACCCGAACTGGAAGACCCCGCAGTCATGCAGCAGATCGGCCGCTTCATCGGCCGGCTGCACGCAGTGGGGCGCCGCTGCCCCTTCGTCCACCGCCACCACCTGAACACCCACACCGACGGCCAGGGGGCGATGCGGTTGTTGCTGGATGGTGGTTTCGTCACCGACGCCGAACGCCCCGCATGGCAGCAGGCCTGCGGACAGGCGCTCGCGGCCGTCGATGCCGCATTCGACGCCGCGCCTCCCTTGGCCACGCTGCGCCTGCACGGGGACTGCCACCTGGGCAACGTGCTGTGGCGCGGCAACGCCGAAGGCGGCTCACCGCATGTGGTGGACCTGGACGACGCGATGCAGGGCCCAGCGGTGCAGGACCTGTGGATGCTGGTGTCGGGCGACCGGCAGACCATGGCCGCGCAGCTCAACCTGCTGCTCGAAGGCTACGAGCAGTTCAGCGACTTCGATGACCGCGAACGTGCACTGATCGAACCCCTGCGCACGCTGCGCATGGTGCGCCACAGCGCCTGGCTGGCCGCACGCTGGGCCGACCCGACATTCCCGAGGAACTTCCCGTTCTTCGGCAGCGCCGCCTACTGGGGTCAGCAGACGACGCAGCTGCGTGAGCAGATCGAGGCGATGGCGGCGTGAGCCGCGCCACCGCCCCGCGCTGCGCCCCTTACGCCGTCAGCAGCGCATTCACGCGCCGCACATAGGCGGCCGGGTCTTCCAGCTGCCCGCCTTCGGCCAGCAAGGCCTGGTCGAACAGGATCTGTGCCAGATCGTCAAAACGCTCGCTGCCATCGGCGCTGTCGAGCCGCTTGACCAGCGCATGCTCGGCGTTCACTTCCAGGATCGGCAGGCTCTTGGGCGCCGTCTGACCGGCTTGCTTGAGCATGCGTGCCAGGTGCGAGCTCATGTCGCCTTCGTCGACCACGATGCAGGCCGGTGAGTCCACCAGACGCGTGGTGGTGCGCACATCCTTGACGCGGTCTTTCAAAGTCGCCTTCAGCCGTTCGATCAGCGGCTTGGCAGCCTCGGCCGCAGCTTCAGCCTGCTTCTTTTCGTCGTCGTCCTGCAGCTTGCCCAGGTCGACACCACCCTTGGCCACGCTGGCCAGCGTCTTGCCGTCGAATTCGTACAGGTGTGACAGCATCCACTCGTCCACGCGGTCCACCAGCAGCAGCACCTCGATGCCCTTCTTGCGGAAGATCTCCATCTGCGGGCTGTTCTTCGCCGTGGCCAGCGTGTCGGCAGTGACGTAGTAGATCTCCTCCTGGCCCTCCTTCATGCGCTTGACATAGTCTTCCAGGCTGACGCCGCTGTCGGCGCTTTTCTCCGAATTCGTGCTGGCGAACCGGAACAACTTGGACAGACGCTCACGGTTGGCGTGGTCCTCGCCGATGCCTTCCTTGAGCACGGTGCCGAACTGTTCCCAGAAGTCGGCGTAGGTTTCCTTCTGGTTCTCGGCCACGTCTTCCAGCATGGCCAGCACCTTCTTCGTGCTGCCTTCGCGGATGGCCTTCACATCGCGGCTTTCCTGCAGCAATTCGCGGCTCACGTTCAACGGCAGATCGGCGCTGTCGATCACGCCCTTGACGAAGCGCAGGTACACCGGCATCAGCGCCTCGGCATCGTCCATGATGAAGACGCGCTTCACGTACAGCTTCACGCCGCCGCGCTTGTCACGGTTCCACAGGTCGAATGGCGCCTTCTTCGGGATGTAGAGCAGCTGCGTGTATTCGGTGCGGCCTTCGACGCGGTTGTGGGTGTAGGCCAGCGGCGCTTCACTGTCGTAGCTGAGTTGCTTGTAGAAGTCTTGATATTGCGCATCGGTGATGTCGCCCTTCGGCCGCGCCCACAACGCGGCGGCCTTGTTCACCGTCTCCCATTCGTCCTTCACCACCTGCTCTTTTTTCTCGGCGTCCCACTCCTCTTTCTTCATCAGGATGGGCAGCGAGATGTGATCGGAATACTTGCCGATGATCGACTTCAAGCGCCAGCTCGACAAAAACTCGCTGGCTTCTTCGTCGCGCAGGTGCAGCGTCACATCGGTGCCGCGCTCAGCGCGCGTGATCGTTTCCAGGTCGAACTCGCCCGTGCCTTCGCTGGCCCAGCGCACGCCGTCTTCGGGCTTGGCGCCGGCACGCCGCGTTTCCACGGTGATGCGGTCGGCCACGATGAAGCCCGAATAAAAACCCACGCCGAACTGGCCGATCAGGTTGGCGTCCTTCTTCTGCTCGCCTTCAAGCTTGGCCACGAATTCGCGCGTGCCACTCTTGGCGATGGTGCCCAGGTGCGCGGCGGCTTCCTCGGCGCTCATGCCGATGCCGTTGTCGCGGATCGTCAAGGTCTTGGCCGCGGCGTCAAAGTACACGCGGATGTCCAGGTTGGGCTGGTCTTCGAACAACGCCGCGTTGTCCAACGCCTCGAAGCGCAGCTTGTCGCAGGCGTCCGAGGCGTTGGAGATCAGCTCGCGCAGGAAGATCTCTTTGTTCGAGTACAGCGAATGCGTCACCAGATGCAGGATCTGCTTGACCTCGGCCTGGAATGAGAGTGTTTGCTTGTCCATCTTGTGTCCCGAGCTGAAAAGTGAAACGCGCCTGAACTCGAGGCGACCGCAAAGAATACAAGAGCGGCA
>JANOZF010000130.1:0-5205 GCA_031429255.1 Rubrivivax sp. | reverse complement strand
TTCGCGCGTACTCGATGGCGGCGGCGGGGTCGTGGATGGAGCAGGGGCCGATGATGACCAGCAGCCTGTCGTCCTGCCCGCCCATGATGTGGCGGATGGCGCCACGCGTGCCCGCGACCAGCGTTTCCACCGGCGTGCCGGCAATGGGGAAGAACCGGATCAGGTGCTCTGGCGGCGGCAGCGGCGTCACGTCACGGATGCGCTGGTCGTCGGTCTGGCTGGTCTTTTCGCTCAGCGCATACCAGCCTTCTGGGGTGTTGGCGGCTTTGGCAGTCATGGCGCGGTTCCTTCTTGTGGGTGATGTGGGTGTGCAGAAAACAAAAAACCGCCGGGGGTGCCGGCGGTTTGCTTGGGGTGCGGTGCGTTCGTTTGCTTGACTTACGCGCTTGCCTCTCCAGCCGCCGTGCGGTGCGAGAACCAGAAATACGTAAAGTAAAAGGACGATGCGGTGCGCATAGGGGGCGAATGTAGCACGGCCTTTCAGCGGCTTTCCTGACGGCCGGGCGTGGCCGGCCGCCGTTTGGTGCCGCTTTGGGTGCGGTCGGTGGCGTCGGTGGGTGCGGCCTGCGGCGTGGTGGCCATCCCCGCTTCGCGCTCGAAGTCGTCCATCAGGCGGTTCATGCGCGCCATCAGCGCCTGGTAAGGCGCGGGCTGTGCCAGGTCGACGCCGGCCGCCACATACAACGGGTAGGGCGCGCGTGAACCACCGGCTTTCAGCAGCGTGATGAAGCGCTCGCGCGCGGGCGCTCCTTCGCGTTGCAACACGTCGGTGAACTCGGCAGCGCCGACCATCGACGTGGCGTATTGCCACACGTAGTAGCCCTTGAACAGGTGGTCGATGTAGGCCCACTCGATGCAGTAGGCGGGGTCGATCACCATCACGCCGGCGTCCTGGCCGTAGTACTGCCTGACGACGCCGCAGTACAGCTCCGACAGCCGCGCCCCCGACAGCGGCCGGCCCTGTTCCACCTCTTCATGCATCTTCAGCTGGAACTCGGCCAGCATCACCTGGCGGAAGAAGGTGGTGCGTATGCTTTCCAGCGCGTGCGACAGGTAGAACAGCCTTTCCTGGCGCGTGCGCGCCGTGGCCACCATGTGGTCCGACAGCAGCATCTCGTTGGCGATGGATGCCGACTCGGCGATGAAGGTGGAGTAGTCGGATTTCTCGAAGGGCTGGTTGGCCGACGCCAGCAGCGTGTGCACTGCGTGTCCGGCCTCGTGGGCCAGCGTGGACAACGACTCGAAGTCGTCGCTGTGGTTCAGCATCAGATAGGGGTGCACGTCGTAGGCCGACCCATACATGTAAGCACCCGATGCCTTGCCCGGGCGCGGGTGGCTGTCCACCCACGAAGAGTCCAGCACGCGCTGCAAGAGGCCGGTGTAGCCGGGGCCCAGGGGCGCCAGTGCCTGCAAGGTGGTGGCCTTGGACCGTTGCAGCGTCCACTGTTGCCCGGCCGGCGTCTTCACCAGCGGCGGGTAGTTGTCGTAGTAGGCCAGCGTGCCGGTGATGCCCAGCATCTTCTGACGCAACCGCAGGTAGCGGTGCAGCGTGGGCAGCCCTGCGTGCGCCTGCTGCACCAGCGTGCGGTAAACGGCCGGCGGCATGTCGTCGGCAAACAGGGCCGCGCTCAGCGAGTCGGCGTGCTTGCGGGCGCGCGCCGAAAACACGTCGCCCAGCACCTGTGCCGTCAGGTTGGCGCCCAGGCTGCCTTCGACACGCTTGAAGGCGCCGAAGAACTGGTCGAAGACTCGTTTGCGGTCGGCACGAACGGCGCTGCTGCGGTGGCGTTCGTACTCGCTGAGCGTGAGCTTGACCGGCTGGCCCGTGCTCAGCCGTGCGCGGCCATGCGCCAGCTCGGCATCGGCCAGCTGCTGCTGCACGGTGGCAGGCTGGGCCAGCAGCGGGCCAGCGGCCGCCAGCAGGGCTTCACCCTCGGCGCCCAGCGTGTGCGGCGCACTGCGCAGGGTGTCGGCCAGGAAGTGGTCGAAGCGGGCCTGCAGCGCCGGTTCGGCGGCGATGAACTGCTGCACGCGTTGTGCACCCAGGCTGATGATGGCCGGTGCCACCCAGGCGGTGGCTTCGGCCAGCTGCGCCGACAGCTGCGTGGTCTGTTGGCGGCGCTCTTGTGCGCGGGCGTCGTTCAGGTCTTCATCGGCGCGCAGCACCGCATAGACGGTCAGCCGCTCGGCCTGGCGTTGTGCGTCGCTGATGGCCGCCAGCGTGGCCAGCATGCCGGCGGCATCCTGCGTCAGCCGGGGCTTCCAGGCCTGCAGGCTGGATGCCTGCGCGGCGGCCTTCTTCAGGTCCAGCGCCCAGGCTTCGGGGGTGGCGTACAGGTCGCCCAGGTTCCAGCGCACGGCACCGGCGGGTGCGCCCTGGGCCACGGCAGGCTGGGCCGGTGCTGCCGCGGCGGCCGTGCTGGCGCCCCACAGGGTGGCCAGCGCCAAGGCCAGCGGCGCGGCAAGCCTGCAGGCGTGTGCCAGGCTCTGGACCCGGACGGAAAAGGCGACAAGTGACTTGAGCATAGGTGCCTTGTGTTCGTCAGGCGGAAGCGGGCTGCGCGCAGCGGCGCCGGGGGGGCGACCGCCGCTCTGTGCCGGCGGGCCCGGGTTCAGAGTTCGATGGCCGTGAAAGCAGCCGCGTGCAGCGCCGAAACGACGTCGTGCACGTGCTGGCGGTTGCGGGTCTGCAGCACCAGCTCCACCTCCACGTTCTGCGCCGACAGGCTGGAGAACGCGCGCTGGTGGTGCACTTCGTCGATGTTGGCGCCGGCCTCGGCCACCACGGCGGTGATGCGGGCCAGCACGCCGGGGTTGTCGCGCGCGTGCACCTTGATGCGCGCCAGCCGACCGGCGCGCACCATGCCGCGTTCGATGATGGACGACAGCAGCAGCGGGTCGATGTTGCCGCCGCACAGCACCAGGCCCACCTTGCGGCCGAGGTAGGGCGCGGGGTCTTTCAGCAGCGCGGCCAGGCCGGCGGCACCAGCGCCTTCGACCAGCGTCTTTTCAATCTCCAGCAGCATCACGATGGACTGCTCGATGTCGCCTTCGTCCACCAGCACCAGGTCATCGACGAGCCGCTTCACGATCTCGCGCGTGATCCGCCCGGGCTGCCCCACTGCAATGCCTTCGGCGATGGTGCTGGCGCCCTGCGCATGCGACGTGCCCTTGATGGCGTTGACCATGGCCGGGAACCGCGCCGTCTGTACACCCACGATGCGCAGCCCGGGCTTGAGCGCGAGCGCCGCCGTGGCCATGCCGCTGATGAGGCCGCCGCCGCCCACCGCAATCACCAGGGTGTCCAGATCGGGCTGCTGGCGCAGCATCTCCAGCGCAATGGTGCCCTGGCCGGCAATCACGTCGGCGTCGTCGAAAGGGTGCACGAAGTGCAGGCCTTGTTGTTCGGCAAGCAACAGCGCGTGGTCGCGCGCGGCGTCGAAGCCGTCGCCGTGCAGCACCACCTCGGCGCCGAAACCGCGCGTGCGTTCCACCTTCACCATCGGCGTGTTCACCGGCATCACGATCACGGCGCGCAGGCCCAGGCGCTGTGCGTGGTGCGCCACGCCCTGGGCATGGTTGCCGGCGCTGGCGGCGATAACGCCCTTGAGGGCCTGGCCCGATGCCAGCAACGTGCTCAGCTTGTTCAGCGCGCCGCGTTCCTTGAACGACGCGGTGAACTGCAGGTTCTCGAACTTCAGGAACACCTGCGTGCCGACGATCTGCGACAGCGTGCGGCTTTCCAGGCACGGTGTCTCCAGCACCTGGCCTGCCAGCCGTGTGGCCGCGGCTTCGATGTCGGCGAGCGTGATGCTGGGCATGGGCTTCGGTGGCTGTTGCCGCGGCGCTTTCAGGCCGGCCGCGGCAGGGCGTTCACGCCGCGTTCACGCGGTGCCGCCGACCGTGATCTTGTCGATGCGCAGCGTCGGCTGGCCCACGCCCACCGGCACGCTCTGGCCTTCCTTGCCGCAGACGCCGACGCCGCTGTCGAGTTCGAGGTCGTTGCCGATCATGCTGACGCGCGTCATCGCCTCGGGACCGTTGCCGATGATGGTGGCACCCTTCACCGGGTAGAGGATCTTGCCGTTTTCGACCCAGAAGGCTTCGCTCGCCGAGAACACGAACTTGCCGCTGGTGATGTCGACCTGGCCGCCGCCGAAGTTGGTGGCATACAGGCCGCGCTTGATCGACGCGATGATCTCTTCCTTCGGCTTGTTGCCGGCCAGCATGTAGGTGTTGGTCATGCGCGGCATCGGCAGGTGGGCGTAGCTTTCGCGGCGGCCATTGCCGGTGGGCTTCACGCCCATCAGCCGTGCGTTCATGCTGTCCTGGATGTAGCCCTTGAGGATGCCGTCCTCGATCAGCACGTTGCGCTGACTGGGTGCGCCCTCGTCGTCGATGTTGAGGCTGCCGCGGCGATCGGGCAGCGTGCCGTCGTCGAGCACGGTCACGCCCTTGGCTGCGACGCGCTGGCCGATGCGTCCGCTGAACGCCGATGAGCCCTTGCGGTTGAAGTCGCCTTCCAGGCCGTGGCCGATGGCTTCGTGCAGCAGCACGCCGGGCCAGCCGGGGCCGAGCACCACGGTCATCTGGCCGGCGGGTGCCGGGCGGCCTTCGAGGTTGGTGAGTGCGGCGTTGACGGCGTGGTCGACATAGCTTTCGATCACTGCGTCCTGGAAGTAGCCCAGGCCGAAGCGGCCGCCGCCGCCGCCGGTGCCGACTTCGCGGCGCAGCACGCCATTGATGGTCTGCTCGGCGATCACCGTCACCGACAGGCGCACCAGCGGGCGCACGTCGGCCGCGCGGGTGCCGTCGGCGCGGGCCACCAGCACCACGTCGTATTCGGCCGCCACGCCGGCCATCACCTGCGCCACGCGCGGATCCTTGGCGCGGGCCAGGCGCTCGACCTTTTCCAGCAGCGCCACCTTCTGCGCGCTGCCCAGCGTGGTGATCGGATCGGTGGGCGCATACAGCACGCGGCTGGGCGCGACGACCGACTTGACGCCGACCTTGACGCGCTTGCTCTGCCCGGCCGCAGCGATCGTGCGCACCGTGCGCGCCGCATCTTGCAGCGCGGCTTCGGAGATGTCGTCGCTGTAGGCGAAGGCGGTTTTCTCGCCGGCCACCGCACGCACGCCCACACCCTGGTCGATCGAGAAGCTGCCGCTCTTGACGATGCCTTCCTCCAGGCTCCAGCCCTCGTGG
>JANOZF010000129.1:0-25450 GCA_031429255.1 Rubrivivax sp. | reverse complement strand
ACGGCCTGGGCGCGGGCGAAGAGGGTTTCGTTGCGGTTCATGGGTGTGCGGGAAGGGAGGTGGTGGCTGGGCCTTCGTCAAGCATTCGCGTCCAGGCTGACGCTCACGTCCTGACTGGGGCTACAGCGAGCATTTGCAACGACGAGCGGGCACGTTTTGGCGGGATGCGCGCATGACCGAAAGACTCTCAGCCTCTCAGTGCACGCGGCGCGGTGCGCCCTTGCCTTTGGGGTCCACCGGCTCGGGCTCCGGCATCTCGCCTTCGGCGCCTTCACCTTCTTCGGGTGGCGGCAGGGCCCAGAAGAAGCGGTCGGGCACGATGTGCCCCATGCCGGGCCGGAAGCCGGCGTCCAGGCTCTGGTCGAGGAACGACAAGGCTTCGCCCACGGCGGCCTGCAGTTCACCGCCCGCGGCGAGCAGCGAAGCCAGCGCGGCCGACAGCGTGTCGCCGGCGCCAATGAAGGCGGCATCGAAACGCTCGAATTTCTCTCCCGCAATGGCGCCTTGCGGCGAGGCCAGCACGTTGTCGATGAATTGCTCGGTGCCCTTGCTGGCGAGCATGATGCCGGTCACCAGCACGAAGCGCGTGCCGTGTTCGCCGGCGGCCACCGCCAGCTCACGGGCCGATGGCGGGCGCTCGCTGTCCCACTCGGGCAGCAGGAAGTCCTGCAGTGTCTTGTGGCTGCCCACCAGCACCTCGGTGGCTGGCAGTATCAGTTCGCGGAAAGCGTCCTGGTAGGGTTGCAGGACATCCTCCTCCATCCACGACAGGTTGGGCACGTAGGCCACGAGTGGGATCTCGGTGTAGTCCGACAGGATCTCGGCCACCGCACTGACGTTGTCGGCAGTGCCCAGGAAGCCCACTTTCCAGCCGGCGATGGTGACGTCTTCGAGGATGGCCCGTGCTTGTTCGGCCACCGCTTCGGGGTCGATGTCGTGCTGATCGAAGATGTCGGCGGTGTCGCGCATCACGATCGCGGTGACGATGGGCAGCGCATGCGCGCCCATCGCAGCCACGGTGGCGATGTCGCCGGCCAGACCGCTGGCGCCGCTGGGGTCGCTGGCGTTGAAGCACATCACACAGGCGGGTGCGGGCGGGTCTGCCGCCGGGCCGTCGCTGTCGGTGGCCGGGGTGGGTTGAGCAATCATGGTCTGGCCTTGGCGCGTGAGGCGCGGATGGAGGATGCGATAAGGGGCGAGCCGGTAGCGCAGCGCGTGCAGTTCATGCGCCACGATACCGTGTCCATCGAGCCGCGTCGCAGTGAGCCTGGACAGGCCGCTGAAATACCTCCAGCGAAAGGTGAGAAACGGGCTGTAGGTCCGCCTAATTCCTGGCTTTTTGCCAAGTCTGCGTGGCTACAATGCGTCTTCATTGTAGAGACTTGGGCTGGTGACCGTGAGCGAATCGCGAACTTGGATGTGCTTGATTTGCGGCTGGATCTACGACGAGGCCACCGGCGACCCTGAACACGGCATCACGGCAGGCACTGCCTGGGCCGACGTGTCGATGAACTGGACCTGCCCCGAGTGTGGGGCCCGCAAGGAAGACTTCGAGATGGTCCAGATCTGAAACCCACCCTGCTGCGGCTCCCAGCCGCAGCCTGGCTTCCAAGGAGAACGGCGCTTGGACATACAAGGGCCTGATTCAGGCGCCCTGAGTGCGGCTGCCGGTGGCCACACTGACGTCGCAGCCGGCGCCAAGGTTCTGGTCATCGACGACAGCAACACCATCCGGCGCAGTGCCGAGATCTTTCTGCGTCAGGGGGGGCACCATGTGCTGCTCGCCGAGGACGGTTTCGACGCGCTGTCCAAGGTCAACGACCACGCGCCCGAGCTGATCTTCTGCGACATCCTGATGCCGCGCCTGGATGGTTACCAGACCTGCGCCATCATCAAGCGCAACCCGCGTTTTGCGCATGTCCCCGTGATCATGCTGTCGTCCAAGGATGGCCTGTTCGACAAGGCCCGCGGCCGCATGGTGGGCTCTGACGACTACCTCACGAAGCCTTTCACCAAGGAACAGCTGCTGCGCGCGGTTGAATCCTTCCGTCCCGTCTTGCCATGAGGCTGTCTGCTCACTGCTCGGGTTCTTGCGCGGCGCCTTCCCGGCGGGCACAGCGCGGCATCCGTCCAACAGTCGACCCGATGCGGCAGGCCAGCCCCCTTTTACGAGGACCGTCGTCGTGCCGATTCAAAACGTCCTGATCGTTGACGATTCCAAGACCGAGCTCTATGCGTTGTCCGATCTGCTGGGCAAGCGTGGCTACCACGTGCGCACGGCAGAAAACGGCAGCGAGGCGCTGCGCCGGCTGGAAGAAGCCAAGCCCGACCTGATCCTGATGGACGTGGTGATGCCGGGGCAGAACGGTTATCAACTCACCCGCACCATCACGCGCGACCCGCGCTTTGCTGACGTGCCCGTGATCTTGTGCACGAGCAAGAACCAGGAGACCGACAAGGTCTGGGGCTTGCGCCAGGGCGCGCGCGACTATCTGGTGAAGCCGGTCAATGGCGACGAACTGGTGGCCAAGATCAAGGCTCTCGGCTAAAGAACATGGGCAATCGCGAAGCACTGCGAGAACTGCAGACACGGCTGGCGCAACGCCTGCACGCGGACGGCGCCGATCCGAGCGTCGCCACCTGGTTGGCCTTTGAGTGCATGGGCCAGGGTGTCGTGGTGCCCTTGCCTGCCGCCGGCGAGATCTTTCCCTTGTGCCCGCTGCTGCCCGTGCCGCACACCAAGACCTGGTTCCTGGGTGTTGCCAATCTGCGCGGGCAATTGCATGGCGTGGTCGACCTGGCGGCCTTTCTGGGTCTCAGGCCCCCGTTGGGGCTGGAACAGCTGCGCGAGCCACAACGCTCGCCTGCCCGTCTGCTGGCCTTCAACGCCAATCTGGGCTCGCATTGCGCGGTGCTGATCGACCGGCTGGCGGGCCTGCGCAGCGCAAACCAGTTGCACAAGGCCCGCACACAAGACCCCTCCAGCCCGGCTTTTGCGCCGGCCCAATGGCACGACGACGAGGGGCGCAGCTGGCAGGAACTGGACCTGGGCACGCTGGCGCGCCACGAGCAATACCTGGCCATTGCGGCATGAGGATGGCGCCTTCTCAGTGTGCCCTGGCCTTCTTCGGCGTGCACCGGACGGCTGCCCCGACTGGTCGTCGCCTGCATGCGCTGGCCCGTCAAAGACGAGGATGACATGAGTTTTCTGGATCGGATCAAGGGCCCCAAGGGGCCGAAGAGCTCAGTCGAAGCGATGGACGATGTCGCCGACGCCGCGGGCGTCAGCGCCGCCGTGGCCGGCCCTGCGCTGCAGGTCAGTGAGCACATGGCGGTGAAGGCAGTGACCGTTTCGGCCATGGCGCCCACGGCTTTCGACGAACTTGCGCCGCCGTCGGCGATGGAAGCCACGATTCGCCTGGAGCCGGGGGCCAATGCCCCCTCCAGAGCCCATGCCGGTGCCGCTGCTTCTGCGGGTGCAGCCGCCACCCCACCGATGGCCCCAGGTTTTGGCTCGATCATTTCCGAAGCGGCCCCTTCGGAGCTGGCCACTGAATTCAACGAGTCGATGCCCTCGGCCAAACCCGTGACGGCAGCAGAAACCGCATCGGGGCTTCCCTGGTTGGGAGGCTGGCCGCTGGCACGCCAGCAGCGAGCCATGCTGGTGTTGCTCGGCATGGGCCTGGCGGGGCTGTTGGCTGGCGCTGCGGCGGCCTTGAGCCAGGCGTCGCGCGGCGCCGAGCAGGTGGCCGCGGTCGGCCAGGCGGGTACGCAGTCTCAGCGTTTGGCCAAGTCGTCCACGCAGGCGGCCATGGGCAGCGCGCCGGCGTTTGCCGAGGTCAACGAGAGCGCGGCGCTGCTCACGCGCAATCTGCGTGGCCTGCAAACCGGCGAGGGTGGTTTGTCGTCCGTGCCCGCGGCGTTGCAGCCTGCGCTGACGGCCCTGATGCCGTTGGTGGACCGCGCCGAAAAGAACGCCGCACAAGTGGTGGCACAGGAAAAGACGCTGACGAAGGCCGGCAAGGCCTTGCAGACCATTAACCGCCAGAGCGCGGACCTGCTGGAGACGGCTGAAGCCGTCGCGGTGCTGAAGCAGCAGGCCGGCGCTTCGGTGACCGAGCTCGCAGCAGCCAACCTGCTGGTGATGCTGACGCAGCGCATCGGCAAGAGCGCCAACGAGTTTCTCTCGGCAGAGGGTGCCAGCGCCGAGGCCGTGTTCCTGCTCGAAAAGGATCTCTCAAGCTTTCAGGACAGTGCACAGGGCCTGCTCGAAGGGCGGCCTGACGGCAGCCTGCCCGGCACGCGCGACGGCCCGGCACGCGAGAAACTGCAGCAGTTGGTGAAGCAGTTCGAAACCACACGCTCGGAAGCCCGTGGTGTGCTGGGCAACCTGAAGGGCCTGGTGTCGGCACGCGAGGCACAGGGCATCATCGTTGCCGACTCCGAGCCGCTGCGCAAAGGCCTCGAAGCGCTGCAGCAGGACCTGTCCGGCGTGAGCGGCAGGGCCGGTTGGCCGCTGGGTTTGGCTCTGGGCTCGTTGCTGCTGGCGGCCGCGGCCGTCTTCGGGCTGCTGCGTCTGTTCGTGCTGGACCAGACCAACCGTTCGCGCCAGGCCGATGCCCAGCGTGTCGAAGCCGAGCGCCAGGAGCGGGAGGCCAAGCGCGTCAACGACGCCAACCAGGGTGCCATCCTGCGCTTGATGAACGAGCTGCAAACGGTGGCCGAGGGCGACCTCACGCAACAGGCCACGGTGACCGAAGACATCACCGGCGCCATCGCCGACTCGGTCAACTACACGGTCGAAGAACTGCGCTCGCTGGTGAGCCAGGTGCAAAGCACCGTCAGCCGCGTCACCGACACCACGGCGCAAGTGGACGAAACCTCGACCGAGCTGCTGGCGGCTTCAGGCGAGCAGCTGCGCGAGATCCGCGAGACCGGTGACTCGGTGCTGAAGATGGCCGGTCGCATCAACGACGTCAGCGCGCAGGCCCAGGAAACGGCCAGTGTGGCGCGGCAGTCGCTGCGCGCTTCCGAGACCGGCTTGCAGGCCGTGCAGGATGCGATTGGCGGCATGAACACCATCCGCGACCAGATCCAGGACACTTCCAAGCGCATCAAGCGCCTGGGCGAGAGTTCGCAGGAGATTGGCGAGATCACCGAGCTGATTTCCGACATCACCGAGCAGACCAACGTGCTGGCCCTGAACGCTGCCATCCAGGCGGCCAGCGCTGGCGAGGCCGGGCGTGGTTTCAGCGTGGTGGCTGAAGAGGTGCAACGGCTGGCCGAGCGATCGGCCGACGCCACGCGCCAGATCGCTGCCATCGTGCGCACCATCCAGACCGACACACAGGATGCGGTGGGCGCCATGGAGCGCAGCACGCAGGGTGTGGTGGAGGGCGCCCGGCTGTCAGACGCGGCCGGCACGGCGCTGGGCGACATCGACCGCGTGACGCGCGAGCTGGCCGACCTCATCGGGCGCATCTCCGAAGAAGCCCTGCGCGAGGCGCGTTCGGCCAACGTCGTGGCGGCCAATATCCAGCACATCTTTGCAGTGACCGAGCAGACCTCTGACGGCACGCGCTCGACGGCGCAGATGGTGCGCGACCTGTCGCGCATGGCGCAGGAGTTGAGCACGTCGGTGGCTCGATTCAAGATCGCCTGAACCCGACCCGTTCCAGGACCTTTTTTCGCATGGATTCAGTCGACTTGAACAGCTCCGCACGGCGCGGCAACGCTCAGAACACGGCGGCAAAGCCGACGCCGCGCCTGGGCCTGCTGGCGACGGACGACCTGAGCGCGCTGGCCTGGGTGCATGGCGAGTTGAGGCGGTCGCTCGAAGCCGCCAACAAGTCGTTGCGCCGCTACCTGCGTGAAGTCGACACCGCCCGTCTGAGCGATCTCGATGCCGTGGAGCCAGCGGTGCTGCGCACGGCACGCACGCAGCTGCACCAGGGCGTGGGTGCGCTGGAACTGGTGGACCTGCCCGCCGCAGCCCAGGTGCTGCGCGCGGCGGAAAACCTGGTCAGCCGCATGATCAGCAAGCCCTCGGCCGGCACCTCGGCGGCGGTGGATGCAGTGGAGCGCGTGTCCTTCGCGTTGCTGGACTTCGTGGGCAGGTACCTGGCTGGCAAGCCGGTGTCGGCGGTGGCGATGTTCCCGCAGTACGAAGCGGCGATGGTGCTCGCAGGCGCTGAACGCGTGCACCCGGCCGACCTGTGGCATGCCGGCGTCAGCGCCATGACATGGGCCGACGGGCTGGGGGCTGGGCCCGGGCCAGCGCCTGGCGCTGCTGACCTTCCCCGGCGCGCCGACGACACCTCGCGAAGCGAGATGGAATCGTTGGTTCTGGGCCTGATGCGTGAGCCCGGCCGCAACACCTGCCTGCGCATGAGCCAGCTGTGCGCCGACCTGGCCGCGGGTACGCGACAGCAGCCGGGTGAGCAGCCGTTGACGGGCCTGTGGCAAGCGGCGGCTGCGGTCTACGAGGCCCTGGCCAACGGCCTGTTGGCCAACGACGTGCACACCAAGCGGGTGGCTTCGCGGCTGCTGGCGCAGTTGCGCGCCAGCGCGCGCGGTCAGGTGGGGCCTTCCGAGCGCCTGGCCCAGGATCTGGTCTTCTTTTGCGCCCATGCCTCGCAACCCGCTGTTGACCGGCCATCGCCCCGGTTGGCGGCTGCGCGCAAGGCGTGGAAGCTCGACGGCCTGGCCATCGGCGACTACAGCCGCCCCCGGCTGGGTCTGCACGACCCCTCCCAGTTGGCCTCGGCCAAGCGCCGCGTGGCCACAGCCAAGGACACCTGGGCTGCCGTGGCGGGAGATGAGTACCACCGGCTGTCGAGCCTGATGGAACAGTTCGCCCTGGTGGGTGATTCGCTGCAAAGGCTGTTTCCAGCGGGCGATTCACTGGCCCATGCACTGAGCCTGGCCGCCGCCCAGACGGCTGCCAGCCTGGCGGCACCGCCTGCGCCGCTGGCGATGGAGGTGGCGACCGCATTCTTGTATGTCGATGCGGTGCTGGACGGTGGCGAGCTCGATCAGCCCGATCTGGCCGAGCGCGTGCAACAGCTGGCGCAGCGCGTGGAGCAGGTCCGCGCAGGGGCAGCGCAAAAGCCGCTGGAAGCGTGGATGGAGGAGCTGTACCGCCGCGTCAGCGACCGCCAGACCATGGGCAGCGTGGTGCAGGAGTTGCGCGCTTCGCTGTCCGAAGTCGAGAAGCAGATCGACCAGTTTTTCAGGCAACCGGCCGACCGCGCCCCCATCGTGGCCGTGCCTGGACAGTTGTCGTCGATGCGCGGTGTGCTGTCGGTGCTGGGCATGGACCACGCCTCGCAGGCGGTGCTGCACATGCGCGACGATGTCGAGGCGCTGCTGCAGACCGAAGTGCATCCGCAGCAAGCCATCCGGTCCGGAACCTTCAACCGCCTGGCCGACAACCTGGGCGCATTGAGTTTCCTGATCGACATGCTCAGCGTGCAGCCGCAGCTGGCCAAGGCGCTGTTCACCTTTGACGCTGACACGGGCAGCTTGAGCGCCACGATGGGTCTGGGCGAGCGCGTCTCCGCCTTTGGTGAGCTGGGTGGCGTGGTGTCGACCGCGCCAACTCCGGCACCCGTGCCGTCGCCGGGCGTGGCGATGCCCCGGGCCGCTCCGGCCCCCACCGTGATGGCACCCGTGGTGGTGACCTCGGCCGGCAGGGCCAAACCGGCCGGCGACAGCAAGCTGCAGGTTCGTATGCAGGCGCTGGCCGCCGAGGCTGCGCAGCCGAACCTGGGCGACAACGAGCTGATGGCCAGCCTTGATGTGGTGACGCAGCAGGCCCTGGCTGCTGACCGTTCCGATCTCGCGCGCATGCTCGCTGTCGCGCAGCGTGGCCTGCGCGACAGCATCGACCCCACCAGCAGCCGTGCCATACGGGCTGAGCTGGTGCGCGCGCTGGCGGAGGCCACGACGCCGGTGCCCATGCCGATGCCCGAAGAGCGGCCGGTGCCCGCACCCCGGCCCACACCCGCGGGTGGCACGGGACTGGAGGACGACGCCGAAATGCGCGCCATCTTCATCGAAGAGGCGCGCGACGTTACCGATCAGGCACTGCAGGCCTTGCAGCTCGGGCAGGCTGGCGCTGTGGGTGGGCCGACCGTTGACATGACCACCATTCGTCGTTCCTTCCACACCCTCAAGGGCAGTGCGCGCATGGTGGGTCTGCGCGACTTTGGTGAAGCCGCCTGGGCTTGCGAGCAGCTGTACAACGTGCGGCTGGCGCAGTCGCCGGTCCCCGACGAGCCGCTGGTGAAGCTCACGAGCGAAGCTTTGGCCTACCTGCGGTCGTGGACTGACGCGATCGACGCTGGCGTGCCGGGTGGCCATAGCGCGCAGGGGGTGGTCGGCGCCGCCGAGGCACTGCGCCTGCGGGGCATCCGGCTGCCGATTGCGCCAGCGGCAGCGCGGACACCCACAGTCTCTGCGGCAACGGCTGTTGCCACGGCGCCCGCCAGGCCGGTTTCGGTGCCGTCCATGCTGCCGTCCATGGTGCCGCCTGTGGTGCCGCCTATAGCCCCGCCGCCTGCATTCCTGCCGGCCGAGGCCTCGCTGGCCTCGCGCGTCAGCAATCTGCCCAGCGCAGCCGACCTGGATCTCGTGCCGCTGCAACCGGTGCGGGTGCCGGAAGGGCTGGAGTCGGAGGTCGATCTCGAACTCGCCCTCGACGGGGATCTGCCCGCAGAGTCCACCGCGCCGGCGCCTGCTGCCATACCTGTCTTCGCCGTCGGCAACGCTTCCGGCACGGTCGATGCGGACCGCCCAGCAGCGTTCGTGGACTTCACCTTCGATCTCGAAGGCGCTGAATCCGCGCCGGCGTCGGCGCCCGAGGCCGAGCCCGTGCCCGTGCCCGTGCCCGTGCCCGCTGCGCCAGTCTTGCCTGCGGTCGAGGCGCTGGAACTCGAACTGGAAGACTATGCCGAGTTCATGGCGAGCGATGGCGCTGTGCCGGTTGCGGCGGCCGAAGCCGAGGTCGAGCCCGCGCAAATCGCGGCCGCCGAAGCTGCCCTGGCGGCTGCGGCTGCGGCGGCAGTGCCGCAGGCCTGGGCTCCGCCAGTGTCCGTCGCCTCGGGCGAAGAGGAAGAGAACTTCAAACGCATCGGGCCGCTGCGCATCAGCATCCCGCTGTTCAACATTTTCCTCAATGAAGCCGACGAATTGTCGCGTCGCCTCGTCAACGAGCTCGCCGAATGGGCGCTGGAAAGCCAGCAGCGCGCCGTGCCAGAGACCTGCGTGGCGCTGGCGCATGGCCTGGCGGGCAGCGCCGGCACGGTAGGGTGTGCCGATCTGTCGGGCCTGGCGCGCGCGCTTGAAAACGCGCTGATGCGTTCGCATGCCGCCGGGCCGGGACGACCGGGTGAAAGCGGCCTGTTCAGCGAAACAGCGGAAGAAATACGCCGCCTGTTGCATCAGTTCGCGGCAGGTTTCCTGCGTGACGTACCGGCGGCCTTGCGCCAGCGGTTGGTGGAGCACGAGCGCTTGCCCGCGTCAGTGCACATCACGGAGGCGGGTTACATGGATGCCGGCGGCGAGCCGGACTCGCTCGGCCATTCCGGCCGTGCAGCGCCGCCCTCGGCGCTGTCGCCCGCAACCCTGGCTGTTGTGCCCCAGACAACCCCTGCGCCGCAGCGGGCACTGGAAGCGATGCCCACGGCCGTGCCACTGCCCGTGGTTTCCGCGAAGGCGGCCATGGCTGCTCTGCCGCTGGTTCCAACAGGCGCCGGCAAGGATGCCTTTGACGACGACCAGGACATCGACGTTGAGGACAGTGTCGACGCCGAGCTGTTTCCGATCTTCGATGAAGAGGCTGAAGAGCTGCTGCCGCAACTGCAGGCGCGGCTGCGCGAGTGGATGCATCAGCCCGGCGAAGAAGGCCCGCCGGCAGCCTGCATGCGCACCCTGCACACTTTCAAGGGTGGGGCTCGCCTGGCCGGCGCCATGCGCCTGGGCGAGATGGCGCACCGGCTGGAGACGGCCATCGAGCACCTGGCCGCGCGCGAAGGCATCCTCGCGGCTGATGTGTTGCCCTTGCTGGCGCGTGCCGACGGCATGGTGTCCGGGCTCGAGCAGTTGCGCCGGCAGGCGCATGCCGCGGAAAGCAAGGCTCAGCCAGCGTCCACACCTCTGACCGCAGCCACGGCCACACCGACGGCCGAGCAGCCGGTTGCGCCACAGGGCGAGACACAGGCCGGATCGCTGCCGGCATTGGCCCTGACGCAACCGTCACCACCGCCAGCCGTTGCGACGCCGACCTTCGGTGGCGCAGGCGTAGGTGATGGCGTGGCGGAGATCGACAAACCAGCCGGCGCTGCGCCGCTTGTGGACTGGCGGCGTTTCGAGCGCGGCAGCGCCGCGCTGGCCTCCAGCGAAGAGAGGGCCTCGACCGGCCCGGCTGGGGTCCGCGTTCGCGCGGCCTTGCTGGACCGCCTGTTGAACCAGGCCGGCGAGGTGACCATCACGCGCTCGCGCATCGATGCCGACGTCAAGCAGTTGCAGTCCGGCCTGGGTGAACTGGCGGGGAGTCTGGATCGCATGCGCCACCAGCTGCGTGACATCGAGGTGCAGGCTGAATCGCAGATCAGCTCGCGCCTGGAAGCGGCCAAGGCTGCAGCGCAGGCCTTTGATCCGCTGGAGATGGACCGCTTCACACGGCTGCAGGAGCTGACCCGCTTCATGGCCGAATCGGTCAACGACGTGGCCACTCTGCACCGCGGGCTGCAGCGCACGCTGCAGTCGGCCGAAGACCAGTTGGCGGCACAGTCGCGCTTGACGCGCGACTTGCAGGACGACCTGCTGCGCACCCGCATGGTGGAATTCGAGAGCGCGGCCGACCGTCTGTATCGCACCCTGCGGCAAGCCGCCAAGGAAGCTGGCAAACAGGTGCGGCTGGACATCGTGGGTGGCGCCATCGAGCTCGACCGCGGTGTGCTGGAACGCATGATCGGCCCTTTTGAACACCTCGTGCGCAACTGCGTGGCCCACGGTGTGGAGCCAGAGGCCGAACGGCTGGCGGCGGGCAAGAGTGCGGTGGGGCAGGTGACCATTTCTGTCGTGCAGTCGGGCAACGAAGTGGCGGTGGACATCGCCGACGACGGCGCCGGCCTGGACCTGCAACGCATCCGCCTGCGCGCCATCGAACGCCGGCTGCTGCCCGACGGCTCAGCGCCCAGCGAAGCCGAGTTGTCGCAGCTGATCTTCAAGCCTGGCTTCAGCACCGCCGACGCGGTCACCGAACTGGCGGGCCGGGGCGTGGGTCTGGACGTTGTGCGTGCCGAGGTGACCGCCATGGGTGGTCGCATCGAGACCCAGACCATGACCGGCAAGGGCACACGGTTCAAGTTGCTGCTTCCGTTGACCACGGCCGTCACGCAGGTGGTGATGCTTCGTTGCGACACGATGGTCGTGGCCGTGCCTTCAACGCTGATCGAAGGCATCCGGCGCGTGCCCGGTGCCGAGGTGGAGGCTGCTTACGGCTCCGGTCTGCTGAACGTGGACGGCGAGGCCTTGCCGTTTTACTGGTTGGCGGCCTTGTTGCAGGCCAGTACGCGTGGTGGCACCGCCGAAGGCCGCACGCAGGCTGTGGCCGTGGTGCGTAGCGCGGCGCAGCGTGTGGCCGTGCACATCGACGAGGTGATGGGCAACCAGGAAGTGGTGGTGAAGAACGTAGGCCCGCAGCTGGCACGTGTGCCCGGGCTGACCGGCGTCACGTTGTTGCCGTCAGGGGCGGTGTCCCTGATCTACAACCCGGTGGCATTGTCCGCGGTCTACGGCGAGCAACTGCGCGCCGCCCGTGCAGCGGGCAGCATGGCGGCGCTGGGCGGCGCCGCGGCGGGCGCAGCCGCGGCGCCGCAGAAGCAACCGCTGGTGATGGTGGTGGACGATTCATTGACCGTGCGGCGGGCCACCGAGCGATTGCTGGTGCGCGAAGGCTACCGCGTGGTCACCGCCAAGGACGGCATGGAAGCACTCGAACTGCTGGCCGGTGAACGGCCGGTGGCGCTGCTGTCGGACATCGAGATGCCGCGCATGGACGGTTTCGACCTGCTGCGCAACGTGCGCGCCGATGTGCGTCTGCACGACCTGCCCGTGGTCATGATCACTTCGCGCATCGCCCACAAGCACCGCGAACACGCCTCGGAGCTGGGTGCCGACCATTATCTGGGCAAGCCATATGGCGAAGACGAGTTGTTGCGTCTGGTGGCACGCTACGCGGCCGGCCATGCGCGCGCGGGCACAGCGGCATGAACAGCTGCGGCGATCGTTCTCCATCCGGTGTTGACATCGACTCAAGGGTGTCGGAAGTGTCGCGGCTACGGTCGGCATGCGGCCCCGGCGGTCTGGGAGCGTGGGCGGGCACCGGACTGGCCGGGACCGATTGAGTCCGCCCGGCCCCATTCATCCAGCAGGGCATCCATGTCGGGCGTTGTAGAACATCTGGCCACTCTCACCGGCTCGCGCGATCGCGACGTGTTGGATGTGACGCTGGTCAGCGCTTTCCTCGACTTGTTGCGTCCCCAGTGCGTGGCCATCTACCGCTGCGTGGGCGAAGAGGGCCATCAACGTTGGTTGACCCGGGCCCACTTGCTGCCGGGCGACGCGGCGGCCACCGCCGACCCGCTGGGTATCGACCCCGACAGTCTGCCGCCCTTGGACACGGCGCCCGAACGCCTGGCCTGCATGCGCAGCAACGAAGCGATGGCCGTGCCGGCCGGTCAGGGGGGCCCTGCACGTACTTATCTGCCCCTGGACGCGGAGCACGAAGCCATCGGCGTCCTCGAGATCCACACCGACGCCGAGCTCGACGAAGAGTCGTTGCGGTTGATCAGCGCGGTGCTGCGCGTGTACCGAAACTTTCAAGGTCTGCTGGACTACAGCGAACGCGACACGCTGACGGGCCTGCTCAACCGCAAGACCTTCGACGAATGTTTCCAACGACTGGCGGCGCAGGTTTCGGCTGCCGAAAAGGTGGTGGCCGTGGCCGCCGACCGGCGCATCGTGGCCGCCAGTGCGGTCTGGCTGGGTGTGGTCGACATCGACCACTTCAAGCGCGTCAACGACACCCACGGGCACCTCATCGGCGACGAAGTGCTGCTGTTGCTGGGTCGCTTGCTGCGCAGCACGTTTCGCTACTACGACCACCTGTTCCGCTTTGGCGGTGAAGAGTTTGTCGTGCTGATTCGGTGTGGCGGTGCCGTTGACGCCATGGGTGCCTTCGAGCGTTTGCGGCGCAACGTCGAACGTTATCTGTTTCCCAAGATCGGCCATATCAGCGTCAGCGTGGGTGTGGCGCAACTGCGGGGTGGCGACTCGCCCACTGCCTGTTTCGAGCGTGCCGACAAGGCGCTGTACTTCGCCAAGCAGAAAGGTCGCAACCAGTTGCGCGACTTTGCAGACCTGGTGGCGCAAGGGCATCTGAAGGAAGTGGCGCGGGACAGCGACGTTGAGCTGTTCTAGTCGCATGACCGGCCAGCGCCCGGTTCTCGGTGCAGACGGGCGCACTGGCTCCAGGGGTCCGATCCGGACTTGATGCCTGCGTAGCGCGTGCGGGCGATACTTGTGGGTCCAGCAACCACCCATCAGCCGTTGCATGAGCCATGTTTTCCGGGCCGCCTCCAGCCGCCTTCGACCACCACTCCCGATGTTCAGCGCCGCGGCGCTGCTGCTGGCCGGTGCCTGGACCGCAGGTGCGGCAGACAAACCCCCCGCCAGTGCACCAGCCGCCCAGACGACGCGAGCGTCGTTGAGTGTGACCTGGACCCAGGCGCAGCGGGCCAGCATGGCGCAGTCGGTGCAGGCTGGCGGCACCATCAACGCGTGGCAAGAGGCGGCGGTGGGGGCCGAGGGCAGCGGCTGGCGCTTGGCTGAAGTGCACGTGAATGTCGGTGATGTGGTACGCCGCGGCCAGTTGCTGGCCACCTTTGCCACCGAGCTGCCGCAAGCCGAGCTGGCGCAATCCGAAGCCCTGGTGGCCGAGGCCGAAGCCACGCTTGCCGAGGCGGCTGCCAATGCCCAGCGCGCGCGTGATCTGCAGCCCACCGGTGTGTTGTCGGCGCAGGCCATCAACCAGCTGCTGACGCAGGAGCGCACCGCCCAGGCCCGGCTGCAGGCCCAGCGGGCGATGCTGCGGGTGCAGCAGCTGCGCCTGGCGCAGGCCCGGGTGCTGGCCCCAGACAACGGCGTCATCTCGTCGCGCAGTGCCACCGTGGGCGCCGTGGTACCCGCAGGCATGGAGCTTTTCAGGTTGATACGACAGGGCCGCCTGGAGTGGCGTGCCGAGGTCGCCGCCACGGACATCGGTCTGCTGGCGCCCGGACAGCAGGTGCAGGTGCAGCCGGTGGGCGGCGCCGCCCTGGCGGGGCGTGTTCGCATGGTGGCGCCCACGGTGGACGCCCAGAGCCGCAACGGTCTGGTCTATGTCGACCTGCTGGGGGTGCAGCCGGCGCAGCGCCTGGCTGCGCTGAGCTCGGCCCCGCGCAGCGACACGTCTGCCGCAGGCTCAGGCCCCGCTGGAGTGGCGGCGGGTGTGGCCAAGGCCGGCATGTACGCGCGCGGCGAGTTTGTGCTGGGCAGCACGGCCGCGTTGACGCTGCCGCAGTCGGCCGTGTTGTTGCGCGACGGCTTCAGCTTCGTCTTTGTGCTGGGCGCCGCCGACCGAGTTGCGCAGACCAAGGTTCAGGTCGGCCGGCGCATGGGCGACCGCATCGAAATCACCGGTGGCCTGGACGCAGGCGCCCGTGTCGTGGCCAGTGGTGCCGGTTTCCTGTCCGACGGCGACACGGTGCGCGTGGTCGGTGCTGCTGCCGCCAGTCCGGCAGTCGCTCCCGCGGCTTCTGCCGCGCGCTGAGCTCGCTGCCACAAGCTGCCATCGCCGATGAGCATGAACGTTTCTTCCTGGTGCATCCGCAACCCCATTCCCGCGGTGATGCTCTTTGTGCTGCTCACGCTGGCTGGCGTGCTGGGCTTCTCGTCCATGAAGGTGCAGCAGTTTCCCGACATCGACCTGCCCACCATCACCATCAACGCCAGCTTGCCTGGCACCGCGCCCGCGCAGATGGAAACCGAAGTGGCGCGCAAGCTCGAGAACGCGGTGGCCTCGCTGCAGGGCCTGAAGAACATCTACACCAAGGTGCAGGACGGTGTGGCCAGCGTGACCGTGGAGTTCAGGCTGGAACGCCCGACGCAGGAAGCGCTGGACGATGTGCGTTCAGCCGTGTCCCGCGTGCGTTCCGACCTGCCCGCCGATATGCGCGACCCCACCATCAGCAAGGTCGATCTGGCCGGCGCGCCCATCCTCACCTACACCGTGGCCTCCAGCCGCATGGACGGCGAAGCGCTGAGCTGGTTCGTCGACAACGAGGTCACGCGGGCCATGCTGGCCGTGCGCGGCGTGGGCAGCGTGGCGCGCGTGGGCGGAGCCGCGCGCGAACTGCGCGTCGAGCTCGACCCCAACCGGCTGCTGGCACTGAACGTCAGCGCCGCCGACATCTCGCGCCAGTTGCGCGCCGTGCAGCAGGACGCAGCCGGCGGGCGCACGGATGTAGGGGGCATCGAGCAGAGCGTGCGCACGCTGGCCACCGTGGCTAGCGCCACAGAACTGGGGCGGCTGGAGATCGCGCTGGCCGGCGGCCGCACGGTGCGGCTGAACCAGCTTGCCACCGTCAGCGACACCGTGGCCGAGCAGCGAAGTGGGGCGCTGTTGAACGGCAGGCCCGTGGTGGGCTTCGAGATCGTGCGCTCGCGCGGCGCGGGCGAGACCGACGTGGCCGATGGCGTGCGCGCTGCGCTGGGCAAGTTGCGCGCGGCGCATCCCGACATCACGGTCACCGAGGCCTTCAACTTCGTCGACCCGGTGATCGACAACTTCCACGGCAGCATGCTCCTGCTGCTGGAGGGCGCCGCGCTGGCGGTGCTGGTGGTGTGGCTGTTTCTGCGCGACTGGCGCGCCACGCTGGTGGCGGCCACGGCGCTGCCCTTGTCCATCGTGCCGGCGTTTGCGGCCATGCACTATGTCTTTGGTTTCACGCTGAACACTGTGACGCTGCTCAGCATGAGCCTGGTGGTGGGTGTGCTGGTGGACGATGCCATCGTCGAGATCGAGAACATCATGCGCCATCTGCGCATGGGCAAGACGCCTTACCAGGCGGCCATGGAAGCGGCCGATGAAATCGGCCTGGCGGTGATCGCCACCACCTTCACCTTGATCGCAGTCTTCCTGCCCACCGCCTTCATGGCTGGTGTGCCTGGCAAGTTCTTCGTGCAGTTCGGCTGGACGGCGGCGATCGCGGTGTTCTTCTCGCTCGTGGTGGCGCGCATGCTGACGCCGATGATGGCAGCCTATGTGCTGCGCCCACCCAAGACCGGGCATCACGAGCCCGGTTGGTTGACACATTACCTGGGCTGGGCCCGCTGGTGCTTGAAGCACCGCGTGTTGACGATGCTGGGCGCTGGACTGTTCTTCGTCGGCTCTTTCATGCTCGTGCCCTACCTGGCCACCGGCTTCATTCCGCCCGACGACCTGAGCCAGACGCAGGTGACGGTGACCGTGCCGCCGGGCAGCACCTATGTGCAGACCCTGGTCGCCGCCGAGCAGGCGCGCGAGATCGTGCAGAAGAACACCCACGTCAAGCTCGTCTACACCGCCGTGGGTGCCGGCAGCACCGGCAGCGACACCTTCTCGCCGGGCGCGGGCCTGTCCGATGTCACCAAGGCCACGCTGACCCTCAACATGACGCCGCGAGGCGACCGGCCCGGGGTGTCCAAACAGGCCATCGAGAGCCAGTTGCGCGACGCGTTGCAGGTGCTGCCCGGCGCCCGCGTGAAGGTGGGATTTGGCGCCAGTGCCGAGAAATACGTGCTCGCGCTGTCGGGCGACGATGGTGCCGTGCTGACGGCCCACGCGGCCAAAGTCGAGCGCGAGATCCGGGGCCTGCCGGGCATCGGCGCCGTCACGTCCAGCTCGAGCCTGGTGCGGCCCGAACTGATCGTGCGGCCCGACCCCGCACGCGCAGCCGACATGGGCGTCACGGCCGCGGCCATCGCCGACACCTTGCGCATCGCCACCGCGGGCGACTATGACCAGAGCCTGCCCAAGTTCAACCTCAGCCAGCGCCAGGTGCCGATCGTGGTGCGCATGCCGGCGGCTGCGCGCGCCGATCTCGGGTTGATAGAGCGTCTGCCCGTGCCGGGCAAGAGTGGCCCGGTGATGCTGGGCCATGTGGCCAGCGTCTCCATCGAGAGCGGACCTGCCACCATCGACCGCTACAACCGAAGGCGCAACGTCAATCTGGAGGTCGAACTCAACCAGGTGCCCTTGGGCACCGTGAAGGCAGCTGTCGAGGCTTTGCCCAGTCTGAAGTCGCTGCCTGCAGGCGTGACCCAAACCGAGCTGGGCGACGCCGAGGTGATGGGCGAGCTGTTTGCCAGCTTCGGCCTGGCCATGCTCACGGGCGTGCTGTGCATCTACATCGTGCTGGTGCTGCTCTTCAAGGACTTCGTGCAACCGGCCACCATCCTGGGCGCACTGGTGCTGTCGGTGCCCGGCGCATTTCTCGCGTTGTTCGTCACCGGCACGGCCTTGTCCATGCCCAGCATGATCGGCCTGATCATGCTGATGGGCATTGCCACCAAGAACAGCATCCTGCTCGTGGACTACGTCATCCTGGCGCGCCGTGAGCATGGCCTGTCGCGCTGGGAGGCGGTGCTCGACGCTTGCCGCAAGCGCGCGCGGCCCATCGTCATGACCACCATTGCGATGGCCGCCGGCATGCTGCCCATCGCGCTGGGCCTGGGCACCGACCCGAGCTTTCGCGCGCCGATGGCCATCGTGGTCATCGGCGGGCTCATCACGTCCACGTTCCTCAGCCTGCTGGTGATTCCGGTGCTGTTCACCTATGTCGACGACTTGATCATGCTCGTGAAGCGACTGCTGCGCCTGGGCACACCGGCATCTGCAGGCGAGGCGGCGTCATGACTGCGATGCGAGCTGACGGGCGTCACTGCCTCAAGCCCCTGGGGCAGCCTCAGCCTTGATCGACAAGCCGGTGGCGCAAAGCCGCCGCCTGTGGCGCCGCCGCCCGGGGCGTGACTGGCCCCGTCCAGCCTGATGTTGCCCTTGTCTGTGCCGTCACTTCTGCTTGACCACCGCGTAGCGAAGCAGCGTCTTGTCACGCGCAGCCGCGTGGTCCACCACCGGCATCGGGTAGTGATTGCCGAGCTCGACTCCCGCCGCCGCCAGGTCCACCGGCCGGGCCATCCAGGGCGCGTGCAACACATCGTCAGTCAGCCCGGCCAACTGCGGCAGATAGCGGCGGATGAAACGCCCTTCGGCGTCGAAACGCTGGCTCTGGCTGACCGGGTTGAAGATGCGGAAGTAGGGCTGGGCATCGCAGCCTGAAGAAGCGGCCCACTGCCAGCCCCCGTTGTTGGCAGCCAGGTCGAAGTCGTTCAGGTGCAGCGCGAAGTAAGCCTCGCCGCGGCGCCAGTCCAGCCCCAGGTCTTTTGTCAGAAAGCTCGCGACCACCATGCGCAGGCGGTTGTGCATGTAGCCGGTCTGGTTGATCTGCGCCATCGCGGCGTCCACCAGCGGGTAGCCGGTGCGGCCCTCGCACCACGCCGCGAAGAGCGCGTCGGCGGCCTTGCCGTGTTCCCACTTGATGGCGTCGTAAGCGGGCTTGAAGGCATGCCCCACCACGCGTGGATGGTGGTGCAGGATCTGGTGATAGAAGTCGCGCCAGATCAGTTCCGACAGCCACACCTCGGCGCCGCGGCTGCCGGCCACCATGCGCTCGTGGGCAGCCCGGGCCAGCTGGCGGATGCTGACCGTGCCGAAGCGCAGGTGCGTGCTCAGGTAGCTGGGGCCCTTGACGGCGGGGTGGTCGCGCGTCTGCGCATAGTGGTCGATGCGGTGCAGGAAGTCGTCGAACAGCTCCTGCCCGCCAGCCGGCCCGCTGGGCATCTTCAGTTGGTGCAGGTTGGTGCGCTCAAAGCCCAGCGCCTCCAGCGTGGGCACACCCTGCTCGTGGGCCGGCAGCGGCGCCAGGGCACCCGCATGCCGTGCCACCGGGTAGGCCGACAGGTAGAAGTGCTCCAGCTTCTTCAGCCAGGCGTTCTTGTAGGGCGTGAAGACGCTGAACGCGCTGCCGGTCTGCGTCATCACCTCGTTGCGCTCGAACACCACGTGGTCCTTGCTGGTGTGCAAGGCCACGCCGGCATCGGCCAGCAAGCCCAGCACCCGCGCGTCGCGCGCCAATGCGGCGGGTTCGTCGTCGTGGCTGGCGTACACCGCCTGCACGCCCAGCTGGCGCGCCAGGCCGGCCACCTCGTGCGCGGCGTCGCCATGGCGGACGATCAGTCCCACGCCCTCGGTGCCGTGCGACGCTGCCAGCGCCCGCAACCCCGCATCCACCCCCACCAGGCTGTCGCGGATGAACTCCACGCGCCGGTCCTGCCGGGGCAATGGGTCGAGAATGGCGCGGTCGAATACAAAGCAGCACCACACCTGGCGCGCCGCGCGCAGTGCGTGGTACAGCGCGGCGTGGTCTTCCACCCGCAAGTCGCGGCGTAACCAGACCAAGGCACGGTCCAGAGAGCGCTCGGTGGGGCGGGAAGGTGCGTGATGGCGGGCGTTCATGCCCTCAAGTGTCGCCTGTGCAAGGCAATGGTGCAGGCGCGGTCGAGTCGAGGCGCCCTAGAATCCGGTGCATGGCTCCCGCCGAACGCTTCGACCTCACCAACCAGTTCCTCATTGCCATGCCGGGCATGCTGGACGACAACTTTGCCCGCACCGTGGTCTACATGTGCGAGCACAACGAAAAGGGTGCGTTGGGTCTGGTCATCAACAAGCCCATCGACATCAAGCTGAGGAACCTTTTCCAGAAGGTGGAGCTCAGCCTGGAGCGCAGCGAACTGGCCGAGCAACCGGTGTTTTTTGGCGGCCCGGTGCAGACCGAACGTGGCTTCGTGCTGCACGACAAGCGCCCCGAAGACCAGGAGCCGTACAACTCGACCTTGTCGGTGCCCGGCGGATTGGCCATGACCACCAGCAAGGACGTGCTGGAAGCCCTGGCCGACGGCTCGGGCCCGCACCGCGTGCTGGTGACGCTGGGCTACAGCGGCTGGCAGGCCGGCCAACTGGAAGACGAGCTCGGCCGCAATGGCTGGCTCACCGTGGATGCCGACCCCGCGGTGATCTTCGACACCCCCGTCGAGAAGCGCTACGACCGCGCGTTGTCGCTGCTGGGTTTCGACCCGCTGATGCTGTCGCAAGAGGCCGGGCATGCGTGAGCGGGACGTATGACTGTGCCTGCGCACAGTCGGACGCCAGCGAACGGGCTGCCCGTCTCGGGCAGCGCGGGCTGCAAGCCTGAGCGGGACGTATGACTCTGCCTGCGCACAGTCGGACGCCAGCGAACGGGCTGCCCGTCTCGGGCAGCGCGGGCTGCAAGCCTGAGCGGGGCACATGACCGTAGCCGCCTCGGTGTCCGCAGGCGCCGGCCTGGCCCCTGTCGCAGCGGGCCCGCGCAGCTTCCTGGCCTTCGACCATGGCCAGCGGCGCGTGGGCGTTGCCACCGGCAACAGCCTGCTGGCGCAAGCGCAGCCGCTGACGACCCTCTCAGTCTTGGGTGAAGCGCGTTTTGCGGCTGTCGCCAAGCTGCTGCAGCAGTGGCAGCCCGATGCCTTGGTGGTGGGGGTGCCTTATCACCCTGACGGCCAGCCGCACGACAACACGCGCCAGGCGCAGCGGTTTGCGCGCCAGTTGCGCGGCCGCTTCGGCCTGCCCGTGCACGAGGTCGACGAACGCTACACCACCACTGAAGCGCTGGCTGCTGGGGCCGCTGATGCCGACGCCGCTGCGGCCGCCATCATCCTGAACCAGTTTCTCAACCCCATCGTGCAGGCCCCTGATGCAGCAGCTTGATGCCGAAGCCCTGGTACTGAAGTTGCGCGAAGGCCTGCGCACACTGCTCAAGCCCGACGCAGTGCTGGTGGGCATCTGGCGCGGCGGCGCCTGGCTGGCCGAGCGGCTGCAGCGCGACCTGTCATTGCCAGGCGGCCCTGCAGGCTATGGCGTGATCAGCAGCACGCTGCACCGTGACGACTTCGGTTCGCGCGGCCTGGCCGGGTCCGACCCCACGCGTCTGCCCTTCGACATCAACGGCCGCCACATCGTGCTCATCGACGACGTGCTGTACACCGGGCGCACCATCCGTGCCGTGGTCAATGAGCTGTACGACTATGGCCGTCCGGCCAGCGTGCAGCTGGCGGTGCTGGTCGACCGCGGCGGGCGTGAACTGCCCGTGGCGGCCGCCTATGCGGCGGCGCAGGTGCAACTGCCCGCAACGCAGCGCCTGTCACTGGCCCGCGCCGAAGACGGTGCGCTCAGTTTTGCACTGCGAGACAAGACCGGAGACCGCCCCTAGATGCTGTCGCGTCGCAATCCCCAGCTCAACAGCCATGGCGAGTTGATCCACCTGCTCAGCATCGAAGGCCTGCCCCGCGCCGTGCTGACGCAGATCCTGGACACCGCCGGCACCTTTCTCAGCGTCAACGATCGCGAGGTGAAGAAGGTACCGCTGCTGCGTGGCAAGAGCATCTTCAACCTGTTCTTCGAGAACAGCACGCGCACGCGCACCACGTTCGAGATCGCCGCCAAGCGTCTGAGTGCCGACGTCATCAACCTGGACATCGCACGCAGCAGCACGGCCAAGGGCGAGAGCCTGCTCGACACCATTGCCAACCTGAGCGCGATGCACGCCGACATGTTCATCGTGCGCCACGCCGAAAGCGGCGCGCCCTATCTGATTGCGCAACACGTGGCACCCCATGTGCACGTGGTGAACGCCGGCGACGGCAGGCATGCCCACCCCACGCAGGGGCTGCTGGACATGTACACCATCCGCCACTACAAGAAGGACTTCACGCAACTGACGGTGGCCATCGTCGGCGACATCGTGCATTCACGCGTGGCGCGCTCCGACATCCACGCGCTGACCACGCTGGGCGTGCCCGAGATCCGCGCCGTCGGCCCCAAGACGCTGGTGCCGGGTGACCTGGCGCAGATGGGTGTGCGGGTGTGCCACGACATGGCCGAAGGCATCCGCGGCGCCGACGTCATCATCATGTTGCGGCTGCAGAACGAGCGCATGAGCGGCGCGATGCTGCCCAGTGCCGGCGAGTTCTTCAAGAGCTACGGACTCACGGCCGAGAAGCTGGCGCTGGCCAAGCCCGACGCCATCGTCATGCACCCGGGGCCGATCAACCGTGGCGTCGAAATCGATTCCGCGGTGGCCGACGGCGCACACAGCGTGATCCTGCCGCAGGTGACGTTCGGCATCGCCGTGCGCATGGCGGTGATGAGCACCATCGCCGGGAACCAGGCCACATGAACATCGTCATACGCAACGGCCGTGTCATCGACCCCGCCAGCGGCCGCGACGAGGTCGCCGACATCGCCATCGACGACGAACGCGTGGTGCGCATCGGCGCCGTCCCGAACGGCGTCAAGGCGGGTCTGGAGATAGACGCCAGCGGCCTGGTGGTGGCGCCGGGCCTGGTGGACCTGGCGGCGCGCCTTCGGGAACCCGGCCAGGAACACGAGAACATGCTCGATAGCGAGCTCGCCGCCGCTGCCGCCGGTGGTGTCACCAGCCTCGTGTGCCTGCCCGACACCGACCCCGTGCTGGACGAGCCGGGCCTGGTCGAAATGCTCAAGCTGCGTGCGCGCAAGCTCTCGCGCTGCCGGCTGTTTCCGCTGGGCGCGCTGACCAAGGGCCTGCAAGGTCAGGCCCTGACCAAGATGGCCGAACTCACCGACGCCGGCTGCGTGGGCTTTGCCCAGGCCGACGTGGCGGTGTCCGACACCCTGGTGCTGCAACGCGCGCTGCAATACGCGTCCACGTTTGGCTATACCGTGTGGCTGCGGCCGCAAGATGCGTGGCTGGGCAAGGGGGTGGCCGCGCAAGGCGCGATGGCCACACGGCTGGGCTTGTCGGGTGTGCCCGTCTTGTCTGAAACGATTGCGCTGCACACCATCTTCGAGCTGGTGCGCGCCACCAAGGCGCGCGTGCACCTGTGCCGCCTGTCCAGTGCCGCCGGTGTGGCGCTGTTGCGGGCAGCCAAGGCCGAGGGCCTGCCGGTGACGGCCGACGTGAGCATCAATTCGCTGCACCTCACCGACGTCGACATCGGCTACTTCAACGCCGACATGCGCCTGTCGCCGCCGCTGCGTCAGGGCCCGGACCGCGAAGCGCTGCGCAAGGGCCTGGCCGACGGCACCATCGACGCGCTGGTGTCCGACCACAACCCCGTGGCCGACGACATGAAAAACCTGCCCTTTGGCGAAGCCGAACCCGGCGCGACGGGGCTGGAATTGCTGCTGAGCCTGGCGCTGCGCTGGGGGCAGGACAGCGGCGTGCCGCTGGCGCAAACGCTGGCGCGCGTGACGGTGGACCCGGTGCGTGTGCTGGGTGACGCGCTGGGCTCTTTGGCTGGCAGTGCTGGGCGCTTGGTTGAAGGCGGCGTCGCCGATGTCTGCGTCTACGACCCGGCCGCTGAGTGGACGGTGACGCCCGGCGAGCTGGCCAGCCAGGGCAAGCACACGCCCTTTGCCTTTGGCTCCACCGGCATGCTGATGCCCGGGCGGGTGCGGGCCACGTTGGTGGCCGGCACGGTGGCTTACGAGCAAGCGCGCTCTTGATGCGCCAGCTGCGGGGCCTGTGGCGCGTGTTGCGCTCAGCGCTGCATGTGCTGCACGGCATGTGCGTGATGCTGCGTTTCCCGGCGCTGGACGCGGCTGGCCGCCACGAGCGCATCCGCTGGTGGTCGGCGGGTGTGCTGCGCCACCTGGGCCTGACGCTTGAAGTCAGTGGCACAGCCCGCCCGGGCGCCAAGCTGCTGGTGGCCAACCATGTCTCGTGGCTGGACATCGCTGCGCTGCACGCGGCCGTGCCGCAGGCGCGCTTCGTTTCAAAGGCCGATGTGCTGGGCTGGCCGCTGCTGAGCTGGTTGATCCGCGGCGCGGGCACCTTGTTCATCGAACGCGACCGCAAACGCGACGCCGTGCGCGTGGTGCACGCCATGGCCGAAGCCTTGCAGGCCGGCGACACGGTGGCGGTGTTCCCTGAAGGCACCACCGGGCCCGGGCCGCAGGTGCTGCCCTTTCACGCCAACTTGCTGCAGGCCGCCATCGCCACGCAAACGCCCATCCAGCCGGTGGTGTTGCGCTACGCCGATGCTGCTTGCCGCTTCAGCCCGGCCGTGGAGTACCTGGGCGACACCTCGCTGCTGCAAAGCCTGTGGCGCGTGGCCTGCGCCCAGGGCCTGCGCGTCAGTGTCGATGTGCTGCCGGCGCACGGCACGGCGCATGCCGACCGCCGTGCGCTGGCGGCCTACCTGCGGGAAACCATCGCCGCGCGGCTGCCCCCTGCGGCGTAGAGTCGGCGCGCATGCCCAGGCCCGCCCACCCCCGTTTGCTGCTGGCCTTTGACGACGAGGCCGCGTTGGCCGCGCGTCTGGCCCAGGCGCTGGGGTGCGGCAGCGCCTTCATCGAGCGGCACCAGTTCCCTGACGGCGAAACCCGTCTGCGACTGCCCCCCGTGCTGCCGGCCAACGTGGTGTTGCTGCGCGGCTTGCAGCAGCCCAACGGCAAGCTGGTTGAACTGATGCTGGCCGCCGCCGGTGCGCGTGAACTCGGCGCTGTGCAGTTGACCCTGGTCAGCCCCTACCTGGCCTACATGCGGCAAGACATGGCGTTCACGCCAGGCGAGGTGGTCAGCCAACGCCATCTCGGTCGTGCGCTGGCGGCATGGTTTGACGCCGTGGTTACGGTCGACCCGCACCTGCACCGCGTTGCCACGCTGGACGAGGTCGTGCCCGGCCGGCGCGGCGTGGCGCTGACGGCGGCGCAGTTGCTGGGCGCCTGGGTCGCCCAGCAGGTGCCCGGCGCCTTGCTGCTGGGCCCCGACGAAGAAGCTGGTCAGTGGGTGCGCCTGGCTGCCCAGGCCCATGGCCTGGACCACGCCGTGTGCCACAAGCAGCGTCGCGGCGACCGCGATGTGGACGTGGCCCTGCCCACGGTGCCTGTGGCCGGCCGCGCCGTGGTGCTGTTTGACGACGTTGCCAGCACCGGGCGCACGCTGCTGGCCGCCGCCCGTGGTGCGCTGGGGGCGGGGGCTGCCAGTGTGGACGTGGCCGTCACCCACGCCTTGTTTGTCGACAGCGCGGTGGCCGATCTGCACGCCGCCGGCGTGCGCCATGTCTGGAGCAGTGACAGCGTGCCGCACGCCAGCAATGTGGTGTCTGTGGTGCCCTTGTTGTGCGCGGCGCTGAACGGCCTGATGGATCAGGCCTTGCCCTGAGCCGCCACCGCCGCGGCGGCGCGCGCGGCGGCCTCGGCGTCGCCCAGGTAGTAGCTCTTGAT
>JANOZF010000128.1:0-2502 GCA_031429255.1 Rubrivivax sp. | reverse complement strand
GCACCGGCAGCTTCAAGCGCAACTCGGCGTCGTCGCTGCCTTTGATGGTGTTGTCCATGCGATCCAGCAGCACCGATGCCAGGGCGCCCAGCAGCAGCGACAGCAGCAGGGCCACCAGCACGATCTGCTGCTTGTCGGGTTTGATGGGAATGAGGCTGGGCACCGCGCGGTCGATCACCCGCGCAGCTGACGGCTGTATCGTGCCGGTGAGATTGGTCTCCTTGGCGCGGCTGGTGAACATTTCATACAGCTGCCGGTTGCCTTGGTATTCGCGGTCCAGCACCGACAGTTCGAACTCCTGGCGGTTCACGTCTTGCACCGCACTGCGGGCGGTTCCCACGGCAGACGACAGCGACTGCTCGGTGCTTCGCGCCGCTTCATATTCACGCATCAAGACCAACACCGCAGCCGATTGCAACCTTCTGAGCGTGCCGCGTTGTTCGGCCAGCTCGGCCTCGGCCTGCTGCACCTTGTAGTGGGCCGATCCCAGCGTCTGCAGCAGCTCTGCCAGCTTGGCTTGGCCAGCCGTCACGGCCGCCTGTGCAACACCTACTGCCGGGTTGCGCGCCACCGACGGTATCGACCCGTAGTCAGCACCCGCGGCCTTGGCTTGCTGGTACTCGCCTTCCAGCGTGGCGCGGCGCGTTTGTGCCTCGGTCAGGCTTCTCACGCCTTCGTTGATGGTCTGGCCCGCCACCGTTTGTGCTGAACCACCCAGTGCCACGATGCCACGCCTTTCGCGGTAGGCCTGCAGGGCCTGTTCAGATTTGGTCAGTTTGTCGCGCAGGTCGGCCAGGCGTTCTTGCAGCTGTTGGCTTACTTGCTGGGTGATCTTGTAGCGCTCGTCGCGTTCGGCTTCGATGTATTGCTGTGAAACCGAGTTGGCAATCTCGGCCGCCAGCTCGGCGTTTGTATTTTCGAAAGTCACCTGCACCAGCTGGCTGCCGCGCACCGGCGTTACCGACAGGTCGCGCATCAGTTGTCGTGTGGCAGAGGCTGCCAACTCCTCTTCTTTCCAGTCGCGCTTCACCTCGGCGCTGCCAATGCCCAGCGCCGACAGAGCTATGTCTCGCCAGCCTGGTTTAACTTTGCGGGGGTCGAACAGGGGCCGGTCCCAAAGCTTCAAGGCGCGTACCGTGCGTTCAGCCACCTCACGGCTCTTCAAAATCTCGATCTGAGTTTGGTAGTGCTCGCGCTGCTGAGCAGCACTGCTGTACACCTCTTCCACGGCCAGAATCTTTCCCTTGCCGGCTTCAATCAACACCGTGGCACTGGTCTTGTAGATCGGCGTGATGGCGAAGCTGATGACCGCTGCCAGCGCCGCCACCGCCAGGCCCAGGGCCAGAATGGCCCACTTGCGTTTGGTGATGCTGCGCCAGTACTCCAGCAACTCCAGCTTCTGCTCAGCAGAAATGGTCACCAGCGCTGGTGAAGGCCCCGCCTGCTGCCCAGCCCAGCCCTGGCCTGGCATCTGTGCTGGGGCTGCTGGTGCTTGGTGGCTTCCTAAAGGTACAGGCAGGTTCATCAATTTCCAAAGTCGGGGCGCGGCCGAAATGGCAGCGCAAGGCTGAACACGTGCAGCGTCACGGGTGGTGATGGTGCCACGAGCGGGCGGTTCACCGCCCCCCCGAACCGGGCGGGGCGTTACCCAGGCCGACTGCATTTCGCGTCAAAAGTCGCGGCACAGCACGTCAGTAACCGTCAAACGTAACCGTTACAGATGTAAGCCTGACAGATGTAACGCTTTGTCCACAAAGCGCCCAAAAGATGCAGGCTGCTCTGCCAAGCCCCCACCGCGGAACCCTGCCCACCCCCGGAACCCCCCACCTGAGGGGGAAAGCTTTTCCAGAGCCTGATGCACATTAGCAGCACAAGGGTGGTTGGCGTCACCGGGCAACGGTATTGGCTTGCCTGTTCGGTGGTGACATGGGGAGTAAAAAAGAGAAATGGCAGGCGTCGATTTCAGTTCTTTATTGCTGGCCAGCGTGGCTTCGGCGGGCATGGCGCTGGTCATCATCTTGACCAAGCACCGGCACCAGCGCTGGACGGCCGACTTCGAAGCCAGCGGGGTGCAGAAGCAGCACAAAGGCTCGCCCCCGCGGGTGGGCGGTGTGGCGCTGGGCCTGGGTGTGCTGGTGGCGCTGGCGGTGCTGGCGCAGTCAACGGCCCCGGGCGCCGTTGAAGGCGGCCGGCTGTTGGGCTGGCTGGCCCTTTGCAGCGTGCCGGCGGTCGTTTCAGGCCTGTGCGACGACTTGTTCAAAGGCGTGCGTGCGCGTTGGCGGCTGCTGGGGGCGGCGCTTTCGGCAGGTTTGGGCATGCAGTTGATGGGTGCCGTCGTGCCCAGTGTCGGCGTGGCCGCCCTTGACCCCTTGGTGCAGTGGCTGCCCGTTGGTGCTGCGCTGACGCTGCTGCTGGTGGTGGGATTCACCCACGCGATGAACATCGTTGACGGCTTGAATGGCCTGGCCAGCGGCTTGGCACTGTTGATGCTGGCCGCCACCG
>JANOZF010000127.1:0-4409 GCA_031429255.1 Rubrivivax sp. | reverse complement strand
CGCCTGCCTGCCCGCGCTGGCGCAGCCGGCGGCCGACAACGGCAAGCTCGAGACGGTGGTCATCACCGCCACCAAGCGCATACAGCCGCTGCAGGCCACGCCCATTGCCATCTCGGTGATCGGCGGCGCCGCGTTGGAAGAGAGCAACCTGAACAACCTGGAAGCCATCAGTGCGCAGGTGCCCACGGTCAACTTCCGCACCAATGCCAGCAACAAGGATGCGGCGCTGTTCATCCGCGGCGTCGGCACCATCAGCACCAGCGCGGGTGTTGAACCCACCGTGTCCACGGTGCTCGACGGCGTGGTAACGGCACGCCCCGGCCAGGCCACGCTGGACCTGGTGGACATCGACCGCATCGAGATCCTGCGCGGCCCGCAAGGCACGCTGTTCGGCAAGAACGCATCGGCCGGCGTCATCAACATCGTGTCGCGCGCGCCCGGCAAAGCCTTTGGCGGCTACGCCGACCTGTCGTTCTTCGAAGGCAACGAAAAGCGCATGCGCCTGGGTGCGTCGGGCGAACTGTTGCCCGGGCTGCTGCGCGGCGGCGTCTCACTGATGGCGGGCCAGTACGACGGCAACGTGACCAACGTGTTCGACGGCAGCAAGGTCAATGGCTATGACCGCAAGGGCATCCGTGGTCGGCTGGACATCACGCCCAACAAGGACCTGAAGGTGGTGCTGATCGCCGACCACACGAAGAGCGACGACACGCCACCCACGGGCGTGGCCTACAGCACCAATGTCACCGCATTCCCTTCGGGCACCGTCACGGCCAACCCCAATTTCGCTTTCGCGGTGGCGCCGGTGGTGCCGTCGCCCACCAACCGGCAGATCAACAGCGAGATGAAAACACGGGTGTCCGACACCAACGAAGGGCTGTCGGCGCAGGTGGACTGGGGCCTGGGTGCTGTGCAGCTGACCAGCATCACCGCCCAGCGGCAGTGGAACAACAAGCAGTTCCAGGACCAGGACCGCCTGGGGCGCCTCTACATCAACTTCAACCGCACGGCCGATAACGGCACGCTGGACTTCGAGCAGTTCACGCAGGAACTGCGCGTGGCCAGTACGCAAAAGGGCTTTGTCGAATGGGTGGCAGGCGCCTTCTTTCTGCGCGGCAAGAATGACGAACGCTATGAGCGCAATGTCTTCAACTGCACGTCGTCCACGCTGCCAGCGCTGGCCAACGGCCTGACGCCATGCGACAGCACGCTGCGCACCTTCAACGGCGTGGCCAACTACAGCGTGCGCAGCACCAGCAAGTCGCTGTTCGGCGAAGGCACCTTCAACCTGATGCCCGAATTCAGGGCCATCGCCGGCCTGCGCTACACGCACGAGGACCTGTCCTACGACCACCGGCGCACGTTTGCCACCAATGTCGTCACGACACCGGCCACGGTGTCCGGTCCGGGCATACAGCCTGACCGGCCCACCGTAACCGGGTCCAACAGCGACAAGGCCCTGTCGGGCCGCTTCGGCCCGCAGTTCGACATCACCAAGGACGTGATGGGCTACGTGACCTACTCGCGCGGCTACAAGGGCCCGGCCTACAACGTGTTCTTCAACATGACGCCCACGCAGGACAACGCGCTCGCCCCCGAGAAGTCGCGCTCGATCGAAGCCGGCTTGAAGACCACGCTGATGGACGGGCGTGTGCGGCTGAACCTGGCGCTGTTCAACACCGACTACACCGGCTACCAGGCCAACGTTCCTGACCTGGTGAACAACGTCATCGTCACGCGCCTGATCAATGCCGGCGACGTCAAGACCAGTGGCATGGAAATCGACATGACGGCCCGCGTCACACCGCAGTTCACGGTGTCGGCCAGCCTGGCCAACACCGAAGCGCGCGTGAAGCGTTTCAACTGCCCGACGGGCGCTGCCGCCAGTTGCGACATCAACGGTCGTTCACTGCCCTTCGCACCTGACTGGAAAGCCAGCGTGCGCCTGAAGTACACCCAGCCGCTCACCGGCAACCTGACGCTGGACTACGGCCTGGATGCCAACCGCCAGAGCAGCACCAACTTCGACCTGCAGCAGCAGCCTGACTCGGTGCAACCGGCCTACACCATCGTCAACGCCACGCTGGGCCTGCAGAGCACGGCCGGCTGGCGCGTGTCGGTGCTGGGCAAGAACCTGGGCAACCAGTCGTATGCCACCTTCATCCAGAACTCGGGCAACCACATCAACCGCTACGTGCCGCGTGATGACCAGCGCTACTTCGGGGTGAATGTGCGCTACGACTTCTGACGAGGCCCGCATCACCCCACAAGCATGAAGGGTCCGGTTCCTGCAAGGGAATCGGACCCTTGCCCCATGGGGCAGGCCGACTCAGGTGATGACCGACTGCTGCGCAATACCGGCGTCCACCAGCACGTGCTGGCCCGTCATGCCGTTGCTGTCGTCGGCGGCCAGGAACAGCGTCGGCCGCGCCACGTGGCCGGGGTCGAGGCGGATCTTCAGGCACTGCGCATCGAGAAACTGCTGGTCGGCCACCGGGTCGCGGTGAAGCGCGTTCTGGCGTTCGGTGACGATGGCGCCCGGCACCAGTGCGTTGACGCGGATGTGGCGCGGCCCCAGTTCACGCGCCAGCGTGCGTGTGAGGCCCAGGATGCCGGCCTTGGCCGTGGTGTAACCCACCAGGTTGGGCCGGCCGCGCATCCAGCTGACACTGCCCATGTTGATGATGCTGCCACCGCCAGCAGCCGCCATCGCAGGCGCCACCGCCTGGATGGCAAAGAAGTAGTGCTTCAGGTTCAGCGCCAGCCGCTCGTCCCACATCTCGGGCGTGACGTCCTCCATCGCGTGGCGGTCGTCACGGCCGGCATTGTTGACGAGCACGCGGATGGGCCCCAGCTCGTTCACCACGCACTTCAACAGCGCCTGGTAGGCATGGGCGTCGCGCACATCACAGGCTTCGTACCACGGCGCTAGGCAGCCTGCAGCCTGCAGTTCAGCGGTCAACTCACTTCCACCGTCAGCCCGTGTGCCGCAGAAAGCCACCCGCGAGCCCTGCTGCGCAAAAGCGCGCACCAGTTCAGCGCCAATGCCCGAGCTGCCGCCCGAAATGAACACCACGCGGCCGCGCAAACTGGGATAGGTGGCGTAGCCGCCAACGTCGGTGTGGTTCATGTGCAGCCTCACCAGCCCGCAGGCAACACTTCAGACAAGGCCACCACCCGCCCTTCGTCGATGCTCTTGTGCGCGGCAAAGCCGGTGGCCACGGCACGCAGGCCTTCTTCCAGCGGAATCTCAGCCGGCCGCCCAGCGCGGATGGCGGCGGCAAAACGCTGGTGCTCGATGTAGCTGGCGCCAAAGTGGTGGCCGGCGTACTTGATGCCGGTGTCCCACACGCGGCGCACGTTGACACCCTTGCCAGTGCCCGAAGGCTGGCCCCAGGCATTGCGCCGGCCCCAGTCTTCGCGCCTGCTGTGGCGCAGCGTCAGACTGGGCAGCAGGCTCTCAAGCTTGCCTTCGTCGCCCACCACCACCAGCTGCTCGTTGTCGGTGCTGCCCTCGGCGAACATGCACAGGTCCAGCATGGCGCGCGCACCGCTGGCGTATTCGACGATCACATAAGCGCTGTCCAGGATGTCGGGCACTTGCGCGCCGCCCGGACCGTCGTAGCGTTCGTCCAAGTGGTTCACACGCTGGCCACCACTGGCAAACACACGCAGCGGCTTTTCGCGCAGCACCAGGTCCATCAGGTTGAAATAGTGGCAGCACTTTTCCACCAGCGTGCCGCCGGTGTGGGCGCTGAAGCGGTTCCAGTCACCGACCTTGGGATAAAACGGCTCGCGGTGTTCGCGTATCGCCACCTGGTGGATGCGACCAACGCCGCCTTCGTGCGCAATGCGGATCAGCTCAGCCACCGGCGGCATGTACCGGTATTCCTGCGCCACCCAGACGATGCCGGCGCCCGTTGGGCGCTGCTGCTGCAAGCGCAGCAGTTCCAGGCCGTCTTCCATGCGCGTGACCAGCGGCTTTTCCACCAGGATGTGCAGCTTTGTCGCCAGCGCGTCGCGCATCATCTGCACGTGGGTGAAGTTGGGCGTGGCAATCACCACCGCATCGCACAGGGCGCTGGCCAGCAACTCGGCGTGGTGCTCGAAGACTTGCGGCTTTGCGCCCCGGCAAGCGGCCAGCGCCGCATCGCGGCTGGCGGGGTGCGTGTCGGCCAACGCCGTGACCTGCGCACCGCCCATGGCATACAGATTTTCTATGTGCTCGCAGCCCATGCTGCCGCAGCCGATGATGCCGTAGCGTATGTTGTCCATTTTTGACGTTATCCCTTCAATCCGCCTTGTGTCAGGCCACCCACCACGCGTTCTTGAAACAGCGCGATCAACACCGCAACGGGCACGATGGCCACGATCAACGCCGCCGAAATGATGGGCCAGGGAAACGTGAA
>JANOZF010000126.1:0-4874 GCA_031429255.1 Rubrivivax sp. | reverse complement strand
ACAGGCCCAGGCCCACGCCGCCGCTGCTGCGCGTGCGCGCGCTGTCGGGCCGGAAGAAGGCCTGCGCCAGCTGCGGCAGCTGAGCCGGCGGCACGCCGGGCCCGTGGTCGCGCACGCCCAGCGCGGTGCGGCCGTCGGCTTCTCGGCGCAAGAAGAGTTCGGGCCCTGCCATGGCGCCAGCGCTGCTGGCAAGGCCGTGGCGGCGCGCGTTCTGCAGCAGGTTGCGCAGCAACAGCCGCAGCCGTGTGGGGTCGGCCTGCACGGTGAAGTTGCCGGCCTGCAGTTGCAGCACCACCGCCGGGCCTTGCGCGTGGCTTTGCTCATCGGCGGCGGCGGCTTCGGCCGCCAGCGCCGCCAGGTCCACGCTCTCGGTGTGCAGCGCACGGTGGCCGTCGGCCAGCCGCTCACCTTCCAGCAGCGCCGTGATCTGGTCGCGCATCTCGCCCAGGTCGCGCAGCAGCGCTTCGCGCTCGGGGCTGTCGTCCAGCAGCTCGGCGTTCACGCGCGCCCGTGTCAGCGGGCTGCGCAGCTCGTGGCTCATGGCCAGCAGCAACGCGCGTTTGGCGTCGAGCATGCCGTTCAGGCTGTGCGCCATGGCGTTGATGCGCGTGGCCAGTTCACCCAGTTCATCACGCTGGTGCACGGGAATGGGTTTGTCGAAGCGGCCCAAGCCGAAGGCCTGCACACCGGCACTGATGTCGTGTATGGGTTGCAGTTGGCGCCGCACCACCGCATAGGCCAGCGCGGTCAGCGCCAGCAGGGCCGCCAGCGTGGCCCAGCCCAGCAGGCGCGGGCGCTCCGCATCGGGCGGCGCCACCAGCGCAAAGCTGATGCGGTGGCCGTCGGGGCGGCGCACGGTCCATGACCACGGCCGCAGATCGCGGTCGGTGCCGGCCTCAACCACGGTGTCGGTGCGGCCGTCGTCTCCTCTCTCTCTGGGCCGGTCGGTGTCGCGCGCAGGGGCGGGGCTGGGCCGATGGCGATGTTCGAATCGGCCCGGGTGCGTGTCCAGCTGCACCAGCGGGCCGCTGATGTGCACGGCGATCGGCAGCCGCTGCGTCAGCGCCCGGGCCCGCGCCGGGTCGGGCGGCGAGCCCAGGTCGGCTGCCAGCACCTGCGCGTAGTCGGCCACCAGCGGGCGCACATAGGCCACCCAGCCGCTCTGCAGGAACTGCTGCGTGCCCAGCACGAACACCACGGTAGTGGCCAGCGCCAGCAGCACGAACAGCGCCACCAGCCGGCCCTTGATGGAATGCGTGCGGCGCTGCCAGTGGCGCCTGGCCCAGGCCCGCGCAGCGCCGCGGCGCCCGTCAGGGGTGGCTGCTGACGGGTTCAGACCCGCACCCCGGCAAACAGGTAACCCGCGTTGCGCAGCGTGTGCACCACGTCCAGCGGTTCCAGTTTCTTGCGCAGGCGGCTGACCAGGATGTCCACCGCGCGGCTGTGGATGTCCTGCCCGGCATGGCCGCGCAGCCGCGCCAGGATGTCGTCGCGGTTGTAGACCTTGCCCGGCGTGCGCGCCAGCAGCACCAGCAGTTCGAATTCGGTGCTGGTCAGTTCGACGAGCTGTCCATGGCAATGCACGCTGCGGCGGTCGAGGTCGATCGCCAGGCCCTCGAAACGCAGCGCGCCGGCAACCTCGGCCACAGGCGCGGCCTTTGGCGCCACGGTGCGCCGCAGCACAGTCTGTATGCGCGCCAGCAGTTCGCGCGGCTCGAAGGGCTTGGGCAGGTAGTCGTCGGCGCCCAGCTCCAGGCCCACCACGCGGTCCATCACGTCGCCGCGTGCGGTCAGCATCAACAGCGGCAACGTGCTGGCAGGGCCGCTGCTGCGGCGGATGGTGCGGCACAGCTCGAAGCCGTCCATCTCCGGCAGCATCACGTCCAGGATGGCGGCATCGAAACCGCCGGCCTGCAACATCGCCAGCCCTTCGCTGGGGCGTGTGGCGTGCAGCAGCTCGAAGCCATGGCGCCTGAAGAAGGCCGCCAGCGGCGGCCCCAGGTGCTCGTCGTCGTCGATCAGCAGCAGGCGGCGCATCGGGTGATTGTCCATGCCGGCGTTGCGGCCCCGGGCACCTGGCGGGCGCGTTCCGTTTCGGGCGCGAAACAGGGCCCTGGCGCGGGCCCGGCTGAACCGCCGGTTGTCCGCGCCAGCACCGGCGTGGGCTCAGCCGCGATCACCGAAGCCCTTGCCGCGGTGGCCACGCTTGTTGATGAACTCGCGCACCTGGACCTGCTGTTCGGGTTTCAGGCTGTCGTAGAAGTCGGCCATCGCTGCCACCACGGGCGGCGACTGCGTGTTGATGGCGGCCACCTTGGCTTCGATCAAGGCGCTGGCCTTGCTGCGGTCGAACTGCGGGCCGGCCATCAGGGCTTGCAGTTCGGCGCGTGGGTCGGCCGTGGTGCCCACCAGGGCATTGCGCTGTTCGCGCAGCTTGTCGGCCAGCGTGCCGAGCCTGGCTTTCTGTGCGTCGTCCAGCGCCAGCTTGCTGCCCACACGGTTCACCAGCTTGGCCTTCATTTCCATCGCGTCGGCCTCGCTCATCTGGCGCCAGCCGTGGTGGTGGCGGTGGCCGCAGGCGGCCAGCGCGCCGCCCAGGGCCAGGGCGCCGGCAAGGGCGATCAGGGTGCGTTTGATCCAGGTTTTCATGGTCGTTTGCTTTCGCGGTTGTCGGGCCGTTGGTTGGAAGCAAGGCCCGGGGTTGAACATGGCGCCATGGTTGCGTGGCGGCGCGCCGCTGTCCTTTCAGCGCCGTATCGCTGCGTAACGTTTTTTGTCGTGCCGGCGGTGGAACAATCAGCCAGCAAATCAATCCGGCCCCGGCGCGTACGCCGCTTTTTGCACCATCAGGAGAAAACAGCATGACTCTCAAAGGCAAGACCGCACTCATCACCGGCTCCACCAGCGGCATCGGCCTGGGCATGGCCGTCAGCCTGGCGCGCCAGGGCGCCAACATCGTGCTAAATGGCTTTGGCGACGTGGAAGGCCCCAAGGTCGCCATCGCCGCACTGGGCGTGGCGGTGGACTACCACGGTGCCGACATGAGCAAGCCGGCCGAGATCGAAGCCATGATGGCCTTTGCCGCGCAACGCTTTGGCGGCGTGGACGTGCTCGTCAACAACGCCGGAATACAGCACGTGGCGCGCGTGGAGGACTTTCCCGTCGACCGCTGGGACGCCATCGTCGCCATCAACCTGAGCAGCGCCTTCCACACCAGCCGCCTGGCCATCCCGCACATGCGCGCCACCAACTGGGGCCGCATCATCAATCTGGCCAGTGCGCACGGGCTGGTGGCCAGCGCCGCGAAGAGCGCCTATGTGGCGGCCAAGCACGGTTTGGTGGGCCTGACCAAGGCCAGCGCGCTGGAACTGGCCACCACCGGGGTCACTGTGAACGCCATCTGCCCGGGCTGGGTGCTGACGCCGCTGGTGCAAAAGCAGATCGACGCCCGCGCAACAGCCGGCAACATCAGCGGCGATCAGGCACGCACCGAGTTGTTGGCCGAGAAGCAGCCGTCGCTGCAGTTCACCACGCCCGAACAACTGGGCGACCTGGCCGTGTTTCTGTGTTCACCCGGCGCCGACAACGTGCGTGGCGTGGCCTGGGCGGTGGACGGGGGCTGGACGGCGCAGTAAGGGCCACGGGCGGCCGGGGCCGACGCCGAAGTTGCCTACGAGGATGGGCGCGCAGGTAGCGGGCCTTCAACTCGTCGCTGGCATGTGCCTTCCTGGTCTCGTGGGCGTTGTGCAGCAGGTCCGGGTTGATGTTCCAGCGCGGCGCTGGGCGCTGGGTTGCAATCGGCGCAGCGTGCCAGGGCCCCTCAGCGCGGCGCCATGCGCAGCGCGCCGTCCAGGCGGATGACTTCGCCGTTCAGGTGGCCGTTGCTGACGATGTGTGCGGCCAGTTCGGCAAACTCCTGCGGCCGGCCCAGCCGCGGCGGGAACGGGATGCTGGCAGCCAGGCTTTGCTGCACGGCCTCGGGCAGCCCTTTCAGCAACGGTGTCTCGAACAGTCCCGGCGCGATGGTGCACACGCGCACGCCGTGCTGCGCCAGGTCGCGCGCCAGCGGCAGCGTCATGCCCACGATGCCGCCCTTGCTGGCGCTGTAGGCCTCTTGCCCCACCTGGCCGTCGAAGGCGGCCACCGACGCCGTCATCACCATCACGCCGCGCTCGCCGCCTTCCAGTGGCGCCAGCCGGGCGATGCGGGCCGCCGTCAGGCGCACCACGTTGTAAGTGCCCAGCAGGTTCACGCGCACGACGCGTTCGAAGTCTTCCATCGGCGCCGGGCTGCCGTCCTTGCCCACCACGCGCCTGGCACTGCCGATGCCGGCGATGTTCATCACGATGCGTGCGGTGCCGTGCGCCGCCCCGGCAGCGTCCAGCGCGGCGGTCAGGCTGGCGGTGTCGGTGATGTCGGCCGTGCAGGCCAGGCCGCCGATCTCGGCCGCCACGCGCTGCGCGCCCGTGGTGTTGACGTCGAGCACTGTCACCTTGGCACCCAGCCGCGCCAGTTCGCGTGCCACGGCTTCGCCCAAACCCGAGCCGCCACCGGTGACGATGGCGCTGTGTCCTGTGATGTTCATGTGCTTGGCTTTCTTGCGTGAGAAAGGCGCGCCACGCTCAGCGTTGCGCGCCCAGGTAGCTGGCGATGACGCGCGGGTCTTGCGCCAGTTCGGAGGCTGGGCCGTCGAGCACGATCTCGCCGGTTTCGAGCACGTAGCCATGGTCGGCCACCTGCAGCGCCGCGCGCGCGTTCTGCTCCACCAGCAGGATGGAGACGCCCTCGGCGCGCAGGCGCTCGATGGTGTTGAAGATGTCGCGCACCACCAGCGGCGCCAGGCCCAGGCTCGGTTCGTCCAGCATCAGCAGCTT
>JANOZF010000125.1:0-2276 GCA_031429255.1 Rubrivivax sp. | reverse complement strand
GGCGATGCGGCGTCGACTTCAGCGCCACCGGCCGAGAACTGCACCGCGTTTTTCGCTGCCGCCAGCAGGCGCACGAAGGTGTCGATCTCGTAGTTGCTGTGCACATGCTGCAGCACCGCGGCCAAGCGCTCCAGGCCCATGCCGGTGTCGACACTGGGCTTCGGAAGGCGGTGCATCACACCATCTTCGGTGCGGTTGAACTGCATGAACACGTTGTTCCAGATCTCGATGTAGCGGTCGCCGTCCTGCTCGGCGCTGCCCGGCGGGCCGCCGGCCACGTCAGGGCCGTGGTCGAAGAAGATCTCGCTGCACGGGCCGCAGGGGCCGGTGTCGCCCATCATCCAGAAGTTGTCGCTCATGTAACGGCCGCCCTTGTTGTCGCCGATGCGCACGATGCGCTCGGCGGGCAGACCGATGTCTTTCAACCAGATGTCGTAGGCCTCGTCGTCGTCGGCGTACACGGTGGCCCACAGCTTGTCCTGGGGCAGCTTGAAGTGCACCGTCAGCAGTTCCCAGGCGTAGGCAATGGCGTCCTTCTTGAAGTAGTCGCCGAAGCTGAAGTTGCCCAGCATCTCGAAGAAGGTGTGGTGGCGCGCGGTGTAGCCCACGTTTTCCAGGTCGTTGTGCTTGCCGCCGGCGCGGATGCACTTCTGGCTGGTGGTGGCACGCGTGTAGGGGCGCTTGTCGAAGCCCAGGAACACGTCCTTGAACTGGTTCATGCCGGCGTTGGTGAACAGCAGCGTGGGGTCGTCGCCCGGCACCACCGGGCTGCTGGCCACGATGGTGTGGCCCTTCGATTCGAAGTACTTCAGGAACGTGGAACGGATGTCAGAGGCTTGCATGGCGGTGGGCGAAGTGGGCGGAAGAAGGGGAGTGGACTCTGTCGTCAAGCGGCTGCAAAAAAGCGCGCTCGAGAACTGAAATCAGTGGATGACTTGAACACCGGCCTGGGCCGCTGCGCGAGCCAGTGACGCGTCCAGCGTGGCCAGCGGACCGCGGCGCTGCAGCGCCAATTCAAGGTAGGCCGCGTCATAGGCCGTCAGGCCGTGTGACAACGAAGCCAGGTAGTGTTGCCGAACGGCGGCGTCGTGCACGCTGGCCATCTCAAACTGCAGCGCTTCGAGACGGCCGCAGACAGACAGCATCTCCTCACTGGTGAAGCGGGCACGCCGCACGGCACTGCGAAAGGCGTTGGCCACTTCAAAAGGCCAGATGGACGGCACCAGCAGGCGGCCCGCCGCCACGTGGGCCAGGCTGGCCGGGCGCTTTTCGCCGGGCATCACCATGGCCAACGCGTAGGAGCAGTCCACCACGATCATCGGCGACCCTCGTCGCGCCAGGAGAGAACTTCTTCGACCGTGATCGGCCCGCCGCGCTTCTCAACCGCCCGACCGACGGCCTGCAAGGCGTCCAGAGCGGCCATGCGCCGCTGGTAGAGCTCGGGCGAGACTTCACTGATGGGCACCAGCTTGGCCACCGGCTTGTTGTGGCGGGTGATGATCACCTCTTCTCCCCGCTCAGCACGCGCAATCAGTTCGGACAGGTGTGTCTTGGCTTCGAACAGACCGACGGATTCCATGGTGTTGCTGGCCGGAACTGGTTGAATTGACCAGATTATAAAGGCTGCGACACGGACGGACCGGTGGCCGATGCACCCACACCAGGCGCGTCCAGGACCCACAAACGCATGGGCTGGGTGCAGGCCGCGCTGCGCGCCTGCAAAGTTGCCTGCAACGGCGCCAAGGTGCTTGGCGTCAGCTGCCAGGCCAGCATCAGCGTGGGCCGGCGCGGTATGAAGCGCGCGCCCTGCTCCTGTGCCTCAGCGGTGGTGTTCAGCCAGCCGCAGTCCCAGGGCAGACCAGGTGCCGCCGCGCTGCCGTGCAGCCCTTCCTGCAGCTTGATGGCCAGCCGGTGCAGCCGTTGCCGCCAGACGCCGCCCAGTTGCAGCATGTGCAGCGTGCCGTCGAGCAGCAGCAACTGGTGTGTCAACCAGGCCTGCTGCCCAGCGCGGGCTGCGGGCGTCGGCGCCAGCGTGTGGCGGGCGGTGGCAAAACCGGGCGCTGCAGGTGCGCCGGGCGGGCACAAGCCCTGCAGCGCACGCTGCAGTTGGCCCACATCGGCGCAGTCTGCGGTCGGCGGGGCGGCATCGCCGGGCAGGGGTGCGCGCAACAACACATCGTCAAAGCGGGCGCTGAAGCGGGCCCAAGGCCCCGCGTGGGGTGGGCTGGTCATGGAAGCTGGGCCATGCTGCGGCAGCGTTGCACCTTCAAATGGAG
>JANOZF010000124.1:0-5145 GCA_031429255.1 Rubrivivax sp. | reverse complement strand
CGGCCCCCGCGCGTCGGGGGGGGGGGGGTTTGGGGGCGGGGGGGGTGGGCGCCCCCCAATTAATCTATTTTCTGGGCCGGCCCCCCCCCCCCATCTTTATCCAGGCGGGGCCCCCCCCCCCCCCGCGCCCACGATCCACGTGCCAAACGTGCCTCGCCTGCTACGCGCACCACGGCGAAAGGCGGTCGAGAGGAAATTCAGTTCCGCAGCCGAGCTATCAAGCTCGAGGTATCCCAGCGGTTGCCGCCCAGCGCTTGCACCTCGGCGTAGAACTGGTCCACCAGTGCCGTCACCGGCATCTGCGCGCCATTGCGGCGGGCTTCGTCCAGCACCAGCCCCAGGTCCTTGCGCATCCAGTCCACCGCAAAACCGAAGTCGAACTTGCCTTGCAGCATGGTCTTGCCGCGGTTGTCCATCTGCCAGCTTTGCGCCGCGCCCTTGCCGATGACGTCCAGCACCAGCGGCATGTCCAGCCCGGCACGTTGACCAAAGGCCAGTGCTTCAGACAGGCCCTGCACCAGCCCGGCGATGCAGATCTGGTTCACCATCTTCGCCAGCTGCCCGGCGCCGCTGTCGCCCACGCGCGTGACGGCCTTGGCAAAAGCCATGGCCACCGGCTTGATGCGATCGAAGGGCTCGCTGTCGCCGCCACACATCACGGTGAGTGCGCCGTTGACGGCGCCGGCCTGACCGCCGGAAACCGGTGCATCGATGAAATGCAGGCCTGCAGCCTGGGCCGCCGCATGCAGCTTGCGCGCGCCTTCGGCCGATGCGGTGGTGTGGTCCACGAACACCGCGCCAGGCTTCATGCCGGCAAAGGCACCCTGCGCGCCAGTGGTCACTTCCAGCAGGTCGTGGTCGTTGCCCACGCAGGCAAACACGATGTCGGCGCCGGCTGCGGCCTGGCGCGGTGTGGCTGCCGAGCTTGCAGATGAATCGGCGCCGGGCGTGGCGTGTTCCTTCACCCAGGCCTCGGCCTTGGCGGTGGTGCGGTTGTAGACCGTCACGCGGTGGCCGGCGCGGGCCAGGTGGCCGGCCATGGGGTGGCCCATCACGCCCAGGCCGAGAAAGGCCACGTGCTGTGAAGGAACGGTTTCGTAGGAGCGGGTGGAGGTGTTCATGGCCGCAGATGGTAACGGCGGCAGACGGCAGTGGCGAAGGCGCCGCCGCCGTTTTTCAGCGTGCGCAGCGGTCGATCACAGCACCCTCATGTGCTCGGTGCCCGCCGCCAGATCGGTGTTGCGCGAGCGGTTGCTGTTCAGCTTGATCTGCAGCCGCAGGTCGTTCACGCTGTCGGCGTTGCGCAGCGCGTCTTCATAGGTGATGTGGCTGCCTTCATAGAGATCGAACAGCGCCTGGTCGAAGGTCTGCATACCCAGTTCGCGCGAGCGTTTCATCAGCTCCTTGATCTCGGACACCTCGCCCTTGAAGATCATGTCGCTGACCAGCGGCGTGTTCAGCATGATCTCCACCGCCGCCACGCGGCCGCGGCCCTGTTCGCGCGGCATCAGGCGCTGGCTCACGAGAGCTTTCAGATTGAGCGACAGGTCCATCAGCAACTGCTGGCGCCGCTCTTCAGGGAAGAAGTTGATGATGCGGTCCAGCGCCTGGTTGGAACTGTTGGCGTGCAGCGTGGCCAGGCACAGGTGGCCGGTTTCGGCAAAGGCCACGGCGTGTTCCATCGTCTCGCGGTCGCGGATCTCGCCCATCAGGATGACGTCGGGCGCCTGGCGGAGTGTGTTCTTCAGCGCCGCTTCCCAGCTGTCGGTGTCGATGCCCAGTTCACGCTGCGTGACGATGCAGTTCTTGTGCGCGTGCACGAATTCCACCGGGTCTTCCACCGTGATGATGTGGCCGTAGGAATTTTCATTGCGGTGGTCGACGATGGCCGCCAGCGACGTGCTCTTGCCCGAGCCGGTGGCGCCGACGAAGATGACCAGGCCGCGCTTGGTCATCGCCACCTCTTTCAGCACCTTGGGCAAGGCCAGGCTGTCGATGGTGGGCAGCGTGCCCGGGATGGTGCGGAACACGAGACCGACCTGGCCCTGCTGCACAAACGCATTCACGCGAAAACGCCCCACGCCCTGCGGGCTGATGGCGAAGTTGCATTCCTTCGTGCGCTCGAACTCGGCCGCCTGCTTGTCGTTCATCACCGAACGTGCCAGCGTCAGCGTGTGGCCGCCGGTCAGCGGTTGCGGGCTCACCTTGGTGATCTTGCCGTCGACCTTGATGGCGGGCGGAAAGTCGGCGGTGAGAAAGAGGTCAGAGCCGCTGCGGCTGATCATCAGCCGCAGCAGGTCGTTGACGAATTTGGATGCCTGGTCGCGTTCCATGGTCTACCCCGGAAAGTTCTCTGGAATCTTGGCCTTGGAGCGTGCCTCGGCCGCCGAGATGATGTTGCGGCGCACCAGGTCGGCCAGGTTCTGGTCCAGCGTCTGCATGCCCAGGTTCTGCCCGGTCTGGATGCTGCTGTACATCTGCGCGATCTTGTTTTCGCGGATCAGGTTCTTGATGGCGCTGGTGCCCAGCATGATCTCGTGCGCCGCGGCGCGGCCGGTGCCGTCTTTCAGCTTGCACAGCGTCTGCGAAATCACGGCCACCAGCGACTCGCTCAGCATGGCGCGCACCATTTCCTTCTCGGCCGCGGGAAACACGTCCACCACGCGGTCCACGGTTTTGGCCGCGCTGCTGGTGTGCAAGGTGCCAAACACCAGGTGGCCGGTTTCTGACGCGGTCAGCGCAAGGCGTATGGTTTCCAGGTCACGCAGTTCGCCTACCAGGATGGCGTCGGGGTCTTCGCGCAGTGCGCTGCGCAAAGCGTTGTTGAAGCTCAGCGTGTGCGGGCCCACTTCCCGCTGGTTGATCAGGCACTTTTTGCTTTCGTGCACAAACTCGATCGGGTCTTCCACCGTCAGCACGTGGCCGTATTCGTTTTCGTTCAGGTGGTTCACCATCGCGGCCAGCGTGGTGCTTTTGCCGCTGCCGGTGGGGCCGGTCACCAGCACCAGGCCGCGCGGCTTCAGCGCCAGTTCAGCAAACACCTTGGGCGTGCCCAGCTGCTCCAGAGACAAAATCTTGCTGGGGATGGTGCGGAAGACGGCGCCAGCGCCTCTGTTTTGGTTGAACGCATTGACGCGGAAACGCGCCAGGCCCTGGATCTCGAAGCTGAAGTCGCATTCCAGCGTGTCTTCATAGTGCTTGCGCTGGGCGTCGTTCATGATGTCGTAGACCATGGCGTGCACCTGTTTGTGCTCCAGGGCTTCGACGTTGATGCGGCGCACGTCGCCATGCACGCGGATCATCGGCGGCAGGCCGGCTGACAGGTGCAAGTCAGAGGCCTTGTTCTTGACCGAAAAGGCCAGCAGCTGCGTGATGTCCATGAGTTTTTGGGGTCTCCCTGAAGGTGCAGCGCGCACGCTGTGCGGCGTTAAGCTCGTCGGATTATGGAGACCATCGCACAAGCGCTGCAACAAGTGAAGCGGCGCATAGATGACGCTGTTGTGGCCTACGGCCGCGTGGGTGGCAGTGTGCAGCTGTTGGCCGTCAGCAAGACCCAGCCTGCAGATCGGGTGCAGCAGGCCTTTGATGCCGGACAGCGCGCTTTTGGCGAAAACTACGTGCAAGAGGCGCTGGACAAGATAGTAGCGCTGGCGGCGCTGCGCGCGCAGCTGCAATGGCACCTGATAGGCCCACTGCAAAGCAACAAAACCCGTCCGGTGGCCGAGGCTTTTGACTGGGTGCACAGCGTCGACCGTTTGAAGATCGCGCAGCGGCTGGCCGAACAGCGCCCGCCACAGCTGCCGCCGCTGCAGCTGTGCCTGCAGGTCAACGTCAGCGGTGAGGCCAGCAAAAGCGGTGTCGCGCCAGCTGCACTGCTGGCGCTGGCGCGGGCGGTGGCCGCGTTGCCGCACAGCCGGGTGCGCTTGCGTGGGCTGATGAGCATCCCTGAGGCTGAGGACGACTTGCAGGCCCAGCGCGCAGCGCACCGCGCCTTGCGCGATATGCTGCAGCAGCTGAATGCGGCCGGTCTCAAGCTGGACACGCTGTCCATGGGCATGAGCGCCGACCTGGAAGCCGCGGTGGCCGAAGGCAGCACCTTGGTGCGTGTGGGCACGGCCGTTTTTGGGTTGCGCAACGTGCCGGCAGTGGGGGCGCGGTAGCGTTGCGGCCGCGGCGTCTGGTTGGCTTGGTGTCTAAACAGGGCCCACAAAACAACATGGTTTGGTGGCAGGCCGTTTGCGCGGTGGTGCGTTTTGAGTGGCTGCTGCTGCAGCGGCACCGCAAGCTGGCCGTGGCAGCGGTGGGGCTGCTGTTTGTGCCCGCGCTGTACGCGCTGATCTACCTCTACGGCATGTGGGACCCGGCAGCGCACACGCGCACGCTGCCGGCCGGCCTGGTGAACCTGGACCAAGGCGCCAGCTACCGTGGCCGCGACCTGAACCTGGGCGCCGACGTGCTGGCGGCGATCGAAAAACAGGGCCAGTTTGCCTACCAGCGCTACAACGACCCCGAACAGGCGCGTGGCAGCGTGCGCCGGGGTGAATTGGCGTTTTTGCTGGAAGTGCCGGCCGACTTCAGCCGCCGTGCCGTGCCCGGCGTGGCGCCCGGTGCCGGCAAGCTCACCATCTACACCTCGGAAGGCAACAACTACAGCAGCGCCGGCCTGGCGCGCCGGTTCGCCCCCGAAGTCTCGCAACGCGCCAACACCATGCTCAGCGAAGCGCGCTGGGGCCTGGTGCTGAGCACCGCCGCCGGTTCGCAGCGCAACCTGGACAGCCTGCGTTCGGTATTGGCCGACTTGCACCACGGCTCGACCGAACTCACTGCCGGCCTGCGCCGGGCACGTGACGGCGGCACGCAGCTGACCAGCAGCGGCAAAGCCGCAGTTGACGCGTCGCAAAAACTCAGGGCCGGCGCCGCCCAGCTGGCCGAAGCCGCGCCTGGGCTGGCGGGCGGCCTGCGCCAGGTGGCGCCGCTGCTGCGCGGCCTGGATGCGCGCCGCCCGCCCGACGCCGACTTGCTGGCCCTGCGCTTGGGCACGCGGCAGCTCACTGAAGGCCAGCGTGAACTGGGGCGCGGGCTGGACGCGCTGGCAACGGGCGGCCGCCAGCTCGACAGCGGCCTGGCCCAGTTCAAAACCGCAGC
>JANOZF010000123.1:0-6344 GCA_031429255.1 Rubrivivax sp. | reverse complement strand
TCGAGCGACGGGTCGGCGATGCGGGTCGCGTCGATGCGCACCAGGCGCGCGGTGCCGAACCGATCCTCACGCTTCGCGGCTGCGGCGAACTCGTCGCGGATCCAGGCGATGGTGGCGCGCACGGTGCGCTGGTCGGTCGCTTCGCCTTCGACGCGGAAGTAGCGCTCCCAGCTTTCGCGGGGATCGAGGCCTTGGACCACCGAGCGCATGAACGCGAAGTGGCCGACGTGCAGCTTGCGCTGCCGCGCGGCGCTGACCGGCGCGAGGCTGCGCGGCGGTGTTTGGGTGGAGGTTCCGAACAGCGGCGCCGGTGCACCAGCGCCCTGCCCTGCGCGTGCGGCCTTCGGCCGCTTCGGGCTCGGGCTGGCCAGCGCCTTGTCGTCGCGCGCGTTCATTGCGCGAGCCGCGACAACGCCGCGGCCAGGTTGATGCGGGCCTGCGCTTCGAGCAGCGCGAGCGCGTGCTCGCGGTGGTACAGCCGCGGCCGGTCGAGGAAGCTCTGCAGGACCCGCGCCCTCGCCTCCTGATACCGGAAGCCACGCACCCACGCGTACTCCTTGCGAACATCCTGGTCGTAGCGCTCGAAGCGTTCGGCCGGACTGCCGAGGATGGAAAGGTCGATGTCGACGAGCAGCTGGGCGTCCAGGCTCGAACCGAGCGCGGCAGGCGCATCGTGCTGCGTGGCCATCACCAGATCGTGGACGCGCTGCGCGGTGTCGCTGTCGGCGCTGGCGCGCACGAGCGACCGGGCCGCCCAGGCGGCGCTATTCAGTTCGTTGCTGCTCGCCTGCAGGTCGTAGATGGCATCGTGGAACCACAACGCGATCGCCACCTCGCCGGCGCGCGGGCTGTGCTCGCGCCACCGCGTCCACAGCGCCAGGCATTCGCGCAGGTGCCGCTGGTCGTGATAGTGCCGTTGCGGCTCGGACCAGGCCGTCATCAATTCGGCCTGCAGGCCCGCCGGAGCTGGCCGGCCGAGCGACGACCAGGCCGCGGCCCACGTCGCGCCGAGCGCGTCGTCGTCGAGCGGGGTCGGGTAGCTATCAGTCACCGAGGTGGCCGGCGGTCACTGCGCCTCGGGCCACTTCAGGCCCCACTGCTCGATCACCGCCCTCACCCGTCGGTCGCCGTCGGGCACCAGGCTGTGCAGGTCGGACTGGCCCCAGCGCAGCGCGTCGATACACAACAGCATGTCGTCGGAACACCACCAAGCTGCGCGGGCCGAAGGCCTCGTCGTCATGCACGGTACCGCTGGCCAGCCTGCGCACCGCGTGCTCAAACTTCGGGGCGCTGACCGACAGCTCGCCGGTGAGGCTGCCATATCGCCCCATCTCAGTGGCCAAGCCCGCCTGAGTTTGTTTGACGAAGCTGTGGGCCCGGTGGTCAGCGGCGGCCGGCCCACGCTGCGGGCGCTGCTGGTGGCGGGCCGCATCGTCGTCGAAAACGACCAAATCCCGGGCCTGGACATGGCGCAACTGCGCGCCGACGCCAAAGCGTTTGTCGACGGCGTGAAAGCTGCGCTGTGATGCTGCCTGCAACTGACTTGACTGACACCATGCATAACTTCGATTTGGTCCAGGTGCGTGAACGCACCGCCGCGCTAGCGACAGAACTGAGTGCCATCAAATAAATTACCGACAGCCGCGTGGAAGGCCTGAGCCAGGACTTCTATTGGTTCAGCCCAGTGCTCAAACGCCAGCTCGACGGCCTGCGCGCCGGCGCCGTGGCGCGCCCCAAAACCGAAGATGAAATTCGCGCCGTGGTGGCCGTCTGCGCGCAGCAAGGCCTGCCCATCACCATGCGCGGCAGCGGCACCGGCAACTACGGCCAGTGCATGCCGCTGTACGGCGGTGTGATCCTGGACTTGTCGGCCTGCAACCAGTTGCTGTGGGTGAAAAACGGCGTCGACCGCGCGCAAGCCGGCATCCGCATGATGGAGATGGACAAACAAACGCAGCGCCTGGCGGGCGAAGGAAGTCTGGGCTGGGAACTTCGTTGCGTCCCCAGCAGCTTTCGCAGCGCCACGCTGGGCGCCCTGTACGGCGGCGGTCTTGGCGGTGTGGGCAGCATCAACTATGGGCCCCTGGCCAGCAGCGGCAACGTGCTGGGCGTGCGCGCCATGACCATCGAGCCTGAACCTAAAGCCGTGGAGCTGCGCGCGCCTGAAGCGCTGCTGCTGCACCATGTGTACGGCACCAATGGCTTGGTGCTGGAGCAGGAAGTGGCGCTGGCCCCGGCACACCCGTGGCTGGAAACCATCGTCTGCTTCGGTGGCGCAGTGCGTGCGGTGGCCAGCACAGATTCGGCCGGCGACGAAACCGGCTTCGACCGCGTGATCGAATTTGCCGACGCCCTGGCCAGCGCCTCGGGCATCAGCAAAAAAAAGCGTGACGCTGCTCGCCACGCCCAGCCCGGATTTGCTGCTGGCCGCTACCCCTTTGCTCAAAGGCACGATGGCCGCCGGCAGCCACGCCGTCTTGGTGTTGGTGGCCGAACCGGGCGAAGCTGCGTTCTTGCAGCTGGCATCAGAATTTGGTGGCACGGTGACGCACCGTAAAACGGCTGGCGAAGTCAAAACCAGCAACCGCACCATCGTCGAATACACCTGGAACCACACCACGCTGCACGCGATGAAGGTGGACAAGGGCCTGACCTATATCCAAAGCCGCTTCCAGGCCGGTCAGCATGTGCAGCAGTTCAAAACCCTGCGCAAATTGCTGGGCGACGAGGTGCTGGTGCACCTGGAATTCATCCGCTGCAAAGCAGGCGCGATGAACTGTTCAGGCCTGCAGCTGGTGCGCTTCAGCGACGAAGCGCGCTTGAACCAGATAATGCACATGCACCGCGATCACGAGGTCTACATCGCCAACCCGCATGTCTACATCGTCGAAGACGGCAAACAAGGCCAGGTCAATCCGATGTGGTCGCCACCAAGATGCGCTTTGACCAGGCCGGATTGCTCAACCCCGGCAAGCTGCGCGGCTGGGCGCAGCGCGAACAAATCATGGCCGACATGGCGGCGGGCAGGGTGTCGTTGGCGACGCTGCCGAGGTTTTAGCGGGACCCAAGCGCAAGCGCCCGGTCCGGCGCGGCGACTTTCTGGACATCAACAAACCCAGCGCCGCCAGGCCCAACAGGGCCAGCGATGAAGGTTCCGGCACCGTCGGTCCGGTGCCGTTGTCGGGGCAGACATTGGTCAGCGTGTTGCTATCCATGGTCACGGCGCCGACCAGGGCGATGGCGCGGCCGCAGATGATGCTGGCCGTGGTGTTCAGCGTGATGCTCTGGTCGGCCAGGATGTTGCCGACGAAGCGCGTGCTGGTGCCCAGCGTGGCTGAACTGCCGACCTGCCAGAACACGGCGGTGTCATCGTCCAGCCCCAGCACGTCCACGACCGATCCGCTGGCCGAGGTCAGGCTGCTGCCGATCTGGAACACGAACTGGGCGCCCGGCAAGTTCAACGTGTCGAGTGTGAGCGTGCCGGTCAATTGCGCCGAGGTGGCGAAAAAGTAGACGCCGGGCGTCAGCGTCAGGCCGCCCAGGTCCATGCCGGTGAGGTTGATGCCGGCTGGCAGAGCCGCCAGCGTGTTGTAGGCGGTGCGAGCGTCCTGCTGGGCCTGGGCCGCCACGGCGTCTGCCTGGTGGACAGCACCGGTAATCGTGATGCTGCCCAGCCCGGTGATGGACGGGCCGGGCGAAACACCGAGATCCCCCGTCAATGTGGTCGGCCCGGTGTTAGTGACCGTCGACGCGCCCAGCACGACGAAGCTCTGCGCGGTGCCCAGCACCGCAGTCGCTTGCGCCAACGTGGCCGCCGAAGCCAGTGTCAACGCGAGAAACCAGCGCCAGCCCAAGGGTCGCGCCTGGGTCGTCCGTGGCTGCGCAGGGGCAAGGACGTACGGCATCGACATGGCTGTCTCCGGTCAAATTCAACATTTCATTGTTTGCCGCGCCCCAGTTCTGGCAAACCCCTCATTCAGGGTGTTCGTCGCCCCAGAGCATTGCCAAAGCACGTCATCAAGGGGTTTCCTAGAATTGGCCTGCGCTGCACGTGTGCGACAAGCGAAGCTCGCCAGCGTTCTTCATGAATGCATTTTTAGCTTTGAAAGGCCCGCAACCTTGGCCGCCAACCCACATCGCATGACGCGCTTTGCCCTTGCGGCCTTCGTCGCGGCCGCTGCACTCGTAGCTTGCGGGGGCAAGTCCGAAGCCGAGCTCACGGCTTCAGGCAAGGAACTCCTCGCAAAAGACGACTTGCCGGGCGCCATCATCCAGTTCAAGAACGCGATCCAGAAGCAGCCCAAGTCCGCGCAAGCACGGCTGATGCTCGGCATCGCGCTCTTCGAAAGTGGCGACCCGGTGTCGGCGGTGGTGGAGTTCGGCAAGGCACAAGAACTGCAAGTGCCCGATGAACAGGTGCTGCCCACCCTGGCGCGAGCGATGCTGCTGATGGGTGACGAGAAAAAGCTGCTGGCGCAGTGGGGTACGACGCGGCTGAAAGATGCCGAGGCGGCCGCCGACTTGGCGACCTCCATCGCCTCCGCGCACCTGAGGCGCAGCGACAAGGACAGCGCACGGCAGTCCATCGCCAGTGCACTGCAGCTGCTGCCGGTCTATCTGCCCGCGACGTTGGTGAAAGCCCGTCTGCTAGCCGCAGAAGGCGACTTCGACGGTGCGCTGGCGCTGCTCGACCAGGCCAAGGCCCCGGGCGACGCGCGCGACGGTGTGCTCAGAGGCGAGGTGTTGTGGCACGGCAAGAAGGACACAGCAGCGGCGCTCGAGAGTTTCAAAAGAGCTTTGGCCGCTAACCCGAAGGCCGTGGGCGCACACACCTCGATTATCGCGATGCTGATCGAGCAGAACAAGATCGACGAGAGCAAAGCGCATTTCGACCGGCTCAAGAAGGCGGCCCCGAACCACCCCGACACGCTCTTCTTTGAAGCCCAGTTCGCCTACGCCAGCCAGGACTACAAGACCACGCGCGAAATCACTGACCGCCTGCTCATGGCCATGCCCGAACACCCGCGCGTGCTCGAACTCGCAGGTGCCACCGACTACCGCCAGAAGCGCTACATCGAGGCCGAGGGCTACTTCGCACGCGCACTGAAAAGCGCGCCCAGCCTGCTGGTGCCACGCCAGCTGCTGGCGCAGACCTATCTGCGCACCAACCAGCCGGCCAAGGCCGTTGAGATACTGCTGCCGGTGGTCGAGGGCAAGTCGCCCGACGGCACCAGCCTGGCTCTCGTCGGCGAAGCCTGGCTGCAGGCAGGCGACACCCAAAAGTCGGACGCGGCCTTCGCGCGGGCCTCTCAGCTCGCTCCCAACGACCACCGTGTGCGCACCGCTGCGGCTATGGCGCAGATGACTCAGGGCCGCAGCGCTGGGGCCGTGGCGCAACTGGAGTTGATCGCAGCCGAGGACAAGGGCCCGCGGGCCGACATCGCACTCATCAGCGCCCGGCTCAAGCACAACGACATCGCTGGCGCGCTCCAGGCCATCGATGGCCTGGAGAAAAAGACACCCGAGCGGCCCATCGCCCACTACCTGCGCGGCCGCGTGCTGCTGCTCAAGCGCGACATCCCGGGCGCCACCCAGGCGTTCGAGGCCGCGCTGGGCAAAGACCCGAACTACTTCCCGGCTGTGGCGAGCTTGGCCGAAATCGAACTCAACGCCGGCAAACCCGAGGCCGCGCGCATGCGCTTCAAAGCACTCATCAAGGCGCAGCCAAAGCATTACCAGGCCATGCTCGCGCTGGCCGACGTGGGCATGCGCACTGGCGCGACGCGCGAAGAAGTTCTCACGCAGCTGCGCAGCGCCGTCAAGGCCAACGCAAGCGAACCGATGCCGCACCTGGTGTTGATCGGGCAACTGCTCACCTACGACGCGAAAGCCGCATTGAACGCGGCCCGCGAAGCATCGGCTGCGCTGCCGAACAATTTCGAAATCATGGAAGCACTGGGGCGTTCGCAGCTCGCTGCGGAAAACGCCGAGCAGGCCCTATCCACCTTCACCAAACTGGCAGCGCTGCAGCCCACCTCGCCCCATTACCAGGTGCGCGTGGCAGAAGCGTTGCTGGCCAACAAGGATGCCGACGGTGCCCGCCGCGCGCTGCGCAGGGCACTCCAGATCAAGCCAGACCTGATCAGCGCCAAGCGCACTTTAGTCTCCATGGCGATGAACGAGAAGCGTCCGCAGGACGCCTTGGTGATCGTGCGCGAAATGCAAAAGCACAGTCCCGAGGACCCGGTGGTGCATACGCTCGAAGGTGATGTGCAAGCGAGCCTCAAAAATTGGGACGCAGCGACAGCGGCCTACCGAACTGCGATGGCCATGCACAAGACCAC
>JANOZF010000122.1:0-12140 GCA_031429255.1 Rubrivivax sp. | reverse complement strand
TCGGCTTGCGCTGGGTCTTGTTCCACGCCAGCAACTGCGCCTTCAATGCAGCCACGCGCTCGGGCTCTTTGCCTGCGAGATTGATCTTTTCGGTGGGGTCGGTGGCCAGGTTGAAGAGCCAGTCCTTCTTCGGCATGTCGGACACTTGCAACTTCCAGTCGCCCGCGCGCAAGGTGAGGTAGGTGTCGGTGCGCCAGAACAGCACATCGTGCGGCCGGCCCGGCGCGTCGCCCTTGATGAAGGGCAGCAGGTTCACGCCATCGATGATGCGGTCGCCCGGCGCCTTCTGGCCGGCGGCCGCGGCGGCCGTGGCAAAGATGTCGAAATGGCTGACCGGCGCCGTGACGCTGGCTCCGGCCGGAATGCTGCCCGGCCAGCGCATGAAGAAGGGCACGCGGATGCCGCCCTCGAAGAAGGTGGCCTTCCAGCCGCGATAGGGTGAATTGATGCCTTCCAGGCCAATGTAGTGCGCGCCGCCGTTGTCGCTGGTGAAGATCACCAGGGTGTTGTCATCCAGGCCCTGGTCCTTGAGTTGCTGCAGCACGCGGCCGATGTTGCGGTCCAGCGAGCGGATCATCGCGGCATAAACACGCATCGTGTGGTCGGGGATGAAGCTCAGTGAGTCGTAGTCTTCGCGCGTGGCCTGCAGCGGCGTGTGCGGCGCGTTGTAGGCCAGGTACATGAAGAACGGGCGGTTCTTGTTGGCCGCCACCACCTTCACCGCCTCGTCGGTGAGGTAGTCGGTCATGTACTTCGGCGGCTGGAAGGGCTCGCCGTCCTTGAATCGCACGGCCCAGGGCTCGGAGGCCCACAGGAACTTGTCGATCGGGTCGAAGTCCTGCATCGCGTTGACCACACCCGCGTGCTTGGTGGGCAGGAACATCGACGCGCCGTGCAGGTGCGACAGCGATTCAGTGAAGCCATGGTTATAGGGCCGGAACTGCGGGCTGTCGCCCAGGTGCCATTTGCCCAGGTGCACCGTGTGATACCCGGCACCCTGCAGCAGTCTGGCCAGCGTGATCTCGCTGGTCGGCAGGCCCATGTCCTCGTAGGGGATGAGGTCGGCCTCGCGCTCGGGGTGGTAGACGGGCTTCATCAATTGATCGGCCGGGGCCATGCCGGTGACGGCCTTCATGAACTGCTTGGGTGTGGGCGTGAACTCGAAGCCGAAGCGCGTGGCATAGCGGCCGGTCATGATGGCCGCGCGCGACGGCGCGCAGGTGGCGTTGCCGGAATAGCCGTTGCGGAAGTCAACGCCCTGCTTGGCGATGCTGTCGATGTTCGGCGTGGGCACCTTGCCACCGGCGATGCCGCCGCCGTAGCAGGTGATGTCGTTGATCCCCAGGTCGTCGGCGACGATCAGCACGATGTTGGGCGCGCGGCGCGGCGCGCTGGCACCACCGGCCGGCGCTGCAGGCCCTGCTTGCCACGCAACCGCTTGGGTAGGCGCGTAATCCTTGTGCAGCCAGTACTTCACGACCAGCAGCATCACGCCCGCGCGCCCGCCGACGGCGTAGAACGCCACCACCGCCAGTACCAGCAGCGCCGACAGAGCCCAGGCCACCCGTTTGATCATGTGCATGTCTCCAATCTTCTTGGTGTCGGCTTGTGCAATGGGCTCAAGGCCGCTTGCCCATGTCAATGGCTTTGCTGCCGGCCGGCAAGGTGAACCAGTCGCCATCCACACCAATGTGCAATGGCCCGCTGTAGAGCTGGCGCGCGCGCTGCAGAAACACCGGGTCCAGACCCGACAAGGGCAGCGGCGGCACGATGTGGTTGAACACCAGCGCCTTCACGCCGGCCGCCTGGGCGATCTCGGCCGCTTCCTCCGGCGTGGTGTGGTAGTTCAGGACGTCATGCATGATCTTGGCCAGGTTCTGGCGGCCCGCCTGGCTGAAGCCTTGCTCGAGAATGCCCAGCAGCTGCGGTGACAAGGCCTCGTGCACCAGCAGGTCCACGCCCTGCGACTCGCGCGCCACGGCCGCGCTCTTCTTGGTGTCGCCGCTGATGACCACGCTGCGGTCCTTGTAGCGGATGCGGTAACCCACGGCCGGGTGGACGGGGCCGTGGTCCACGGCAAAGGCCACGATCTCCAGGTCGGGCTCGTTGATCAGGACCTTGCGTCCCGTGGCTGCGGGCAATTCGAAGGGCCGCGCCGTGCCGCCAAAGCCTGCAGGTGGCGCCACCGGCTCACCGTGGTGGCTGGTGCGGTAGCCCTTGTCGAGGGTGTAGGCGTCCATGAAACCCTGCAGAACACGCTCCAGCCCCGCCGGGCCGTTGATCGGCAAAGGCGCCTCGGACGTGCGCTGGATCCAGCGCTGCAGCATCAATTCGCCCAGGCCGTCGATGTGGTCGGAGTGATAGTGCGTGAAGAACACCGCCTCGATCTGCCCGGCGTTGAGCCGCATGCGGGCGATGTTGCGGCCAGCGCCGGAACCTGTGTCGAAGATGAACAGGCGCCGCCCCGCCACCACGGCCGTGCAGGGGCCGCTGCGCTTGTCGTCGGGGAATGGGGAGCCGGCGCCACACAAGCCGACGTGTAGGCCGTCGGGCAGCGTTGCCAGCGGGTCTGCGATGGCGGTCATGGCTGCCACCTGGCGCGCCATCAGGGCCACGGTGATCGGCCCGCGCTGCCACCAGGCCAGTGCGGCGGCCAAGGTCAGCAGAGTGCCGAGCCACAAAGCCACCTTCGCGGGACGTTGCATTGGGTTTTCCTCCGGTGATACGGGCCCAAAGGCGCGTGCCCCGGATCTTCCGGCGCGACAGCGTGTCCAGCCAGTAGGGGTCGCCCGCTTGCGAAGCGGGGATACTTATGGCATTGTCAGTGTCATTACATTCCCATCGTTTCAGAGCAGCTTCGCTTTGGCGTTGAGAATGACGACGTCGTCAGGCCCGTCAGGCCTGTCGCGGCCTGAAGACCCTCCTTCACCGCCCAGCTGCATGGAAAAGATCTGGATCAATAGCTACTCGGCCGGCGTGCCGGCGGAGATCGACGTCGATTCGCTCGGCTCCATCGCGAGCTATTTTGAAAAATCCGTGGCGCAGTACGCCGATCGCAAGGCCTTCATCAGCGGCGCCACGGGTGTGGCGCTGACCTACCGCCAACTGGACACCCTGAGCCGTCACGTCGCGGCCTATTTCCAGTCGGTGCTGCGGCTGCCCAAGGGCACGCGGGTGGCCTTGATGATGCCCAACCTGCTGCAGTACCCGGTGTGCCTGTTCGGCCTGCTGCGCGCGGGCTACGTGGTGGTCAACGTGAACCCGATGTACACAACGCGCGAGCTCGAACACCAGCTGAAGGACTCGGGGGCCGAGGCGATGGTCGTCGTCGAGCTCTTTGCGCACACGCTGAGCAAGGTGATCGCCAACACGCCGGTCAAGCATGTCGTCGTCACTGGACTGACCGACATGCTGCCCTGGGCCCAGCGCGCGATGGGCAACTTCCTCATCCGCAAGGTCAGGAAGGCCGTGCCGGCCTACCACCTGCCCGGCAGCGTGGGCCTGCGCCACGTGCTGGCGCGCGGCGCGGCGGCGGTCTTCAAGCCGGGCAGCTTCAAGCCCGACGACCTGGCTTTCCTGCAGTACACCGGCGGCACCTCCGGCGTGTCCAAGGGCGCGATGCTGACCCATCGCAGCGTGCTGGCCAACGTGGAACAGGGCCGCGTCTGGTTCGACCCCATCATCGACAAGCAAGAGGCGATGGTCGGCATCACGGCGATCCCGCTCTATCACATCTATGCGTTAGGCAATTGTCTGGGTGGCATCGGCACTGGCGGCACCAACGTGCTGGTGGCCGACCCGCGCAACACACCGGCCTTCGTCAAGGTGCTGGCGAAATACAAGTTCGCCAGCTTGCCGGCGGTGAACACGCTCTTCATTGGGCTGCTCAACGACCCGAACTTCGCCAAGCTCGACTTCAGCAAGCTGCTGTTCGGCGTGGGCGGCGGCGCGGCCACGCAGCGTGCGGTGGCCGATCAATGGCAGCAGGTGACGGGCACGCCGCTGCTCGAAGGCTACGGTCTGACCGAATGCTCGCCCACGGTGGCATGCAACCCTTTCGACTTGAAAGAGTTCAGCGGTGGCATCGGCCTGCCGCTGCCGTCCACCGAGGTTTCCATCCGCAGCGCCGAGGGCCGCGAACTGCCGATCGGCGAAGCCGGCGAACTGTGCGTGCGCGGCCCGCAGGTGATGAAAGGCTACTGGCAGCGGCCCCAGGAAACCGCAGCGGTGATGACCGATGACGGCTTCCTGCGCACCGGCGACATGGCGGTGATGGACGAGCGCGGCTTCCTGAAGATCGTCGACCGGCTCAAGGACATGATCCTGGTCTCTGGCTTCAACGTCTACCCGAACGAGATCGAAGACGTGGTGATGATGCACCCCGGTGTGCTCGAGGCAGCCGCCGTGGGCAAGCCCAGCGCCGGCACGGGCGAAACGGTGAAACTCTTTGTCGTGAAGAAATCGCCCGAACTCACCGAAGCGGCCTTGCTGGCCCACTGCCGCGAGAATCTCACCGGCTACAAGATGCCGCGCGAGATCGTCTTCCTCGACGAACTGCCCAAGAGCAACGTCGGCAAGATCCTGCGCCGTGAACTGCGCGATCGCGCCTGAGCCGCGGCACACTGCATGAACGAAAGAACGCCATGACCGAGCTTGTCGTCCGACGCCTGTTGATCGATCTGGAAACGCCCTTCGCTCGCCACTGGAACGGCGGGGACGCCTTTCGCACGGCCTTCTTCAACGCGCTGTCGATGAGCTTTCCGCGCGGCGAGCAGTACTTCATCGATTCGGTGCGCAACGGCCTGAAGTCCTTGTCCGAAACCGAACGGGCCAAGCATGCGGCGGAGGTGCAGGGCTTCATCGGCCAAGAGGCCACGCACCGGCGCATCCACGCGCTGTTCAACGGCCATTTGATGAAGCAGGGCTGCGTCAACCGCATCGAGCAGCGCGCGGATGCACGCATCGCTGCCAATGCCCACCTGGACCTGCGCAACCACCTGGCAGCCACCGCGGCCACCGAGCACTTCACGGCGATCTTTGCCGACTGGATGTTGAAGCACCCCCATGCCCTGGAAGGCGCCGAGCCCCGTCTGCAGACGCTGTGGCTGTGGCACAGCGCCGAAGAATCGGAACATCGCTGCACGGCCTTCGACATCTACCAGGCCGCCGGCGGCAACCAGGCCTGGCGCGTGCGCGTCTTCCGCGCTGTGACCGTGATCTTTCTCACCGACCTCTTGCGCCAGACCGTGCGCAACCTGTGGCACGACGGCTGCCTGTTCAAGTGGAGCACCTGGCGCAGCGCCGCCAAGCTGCTGTTCTCGCGCAACGGCTTGATCCGCGGAAACCTGGGCTTGTGGCGCGACTACCTGCGTGCCGACTTCCACCCCAGCCAGCATGACGCCGAGCGGTCGCAGCACTGGTTGCAAGACAACCGCGCGCAGTTCAGCGTCGTCGGGCAGCAGGCCTGAAGGGCCTCGAAGGCATGACACGAAGCGGCTGGATCTTGGCCGGGGCCCTGGCGCTGCTGGCCGCGGGTGCGGCCGCTTGGTGGGCGAGGGTCGCCCAATTAGCGCACCACGGCCGTGCCGAGCGCCTGGCGTGCACGCTGCCGGCGCCGCCGGCCGTCCCTGCGCATGCCGGCATGGTCTGGGTGCCGGCGGGCAGCTTCGACATCGGCGACACGGTGTACCCCGAAGAGGCGCCACGGCGCCCCAGGCGTATGGAAGGCTTCTGGATGGGCCGAACCGAGGTGACCAACGACGAGTTCAGCGCCTTCGTGAAGGCAACGAACTACGTGACCGTGGCCGAGCGCCCGGTCGACACCGTGAAGAACCCGGGCCTGCCAGCCGCCCTGCAGCAACCGGGCGCTGTCGTGTTTGTCATGCCGGGCGACGTGCGGGGCCGCGGCGACATCACCCAGTGGTGGCGCTACACACCGGGCGCGAACTGGCGCCATCCCGGCGGGCCGGACACGGACATCGAAGGGCACGGCAGCTTCCCCGTGGTGGCTGTGACGCTGGAGGACGCGCAGGCCTACGCGCGCTGGAAGGGCCGGGCCTTGCCCAGCGAAGCGCAATGGGAGTGGGCCGCCCGCGCGGCACGGCCCGAGCCAGCGCCGACGCACGAGCAGCCCAAAGACGCGAACGCGTGGCAGGGCCTGTTCCCGGTGATGAATTCCGGCGCGGACGGATTCGTCGGGTTGGCTCCGGTCGGCTGCTATGCGCCGAACGCGCTGGGCCTGCACGACATGATCGGCAATGTCTGGGAGCTGACAGCCGACGCATGGACGCCCCACCATGGCGCCGCCGCCGCGCCGCCCCCTGACCAGGTCCCTGCGGGGATGCGCACCGGCGCGGCAGCACAGCAGGTCATCAAGGGCGGCTCCTTCCTGTGCGCGCCGAACTACTGCATGCGCTACCGCGCCGGCGCACGTCAGCCGCAGGACCGGGATCTGGCGGCAGGCCACCTGGGCTTTCGAACCATCCTCATCGCTCCCGGCCCATGACATCTGTCATCCGACTCTCCGCTTCCCCCCGGGCGCCCGTCTGGAAGCGTTGGCTGGCCGCCGTGCTGGCGCTGGTGGTGCTGGCGCTTGCGGGGCTGTTCAGCCAGCGCGACAAGGTCATGGCCGGCGCGGAGGCCTACCTCTATGGCTACCCGCTGGTGATCGTGGACGTCACGCGCATCCAGGCGGCCTCGAGCGTCGGCCCCGAGAACGAACTGCGCCGGGTTCGCCAGTTCCCCGACGCCCGCTTCAAAGGCGTGGTCAGGCCCAACGTCGACACCCTGTACACCACGGCCTTCATCGACATGACCCAAGGCCCATGGGTGTTCGAGATGGCGCCCAACGAGCAGCGCTACGAAGTCATGCCCTTCATGGACGCCTGGACCAATGTGTTCGCCGCGCCCGGCACGCGCGTCGGCGGCACGCGGGGCGGCCAGTACCTGCTGGCGGGGCCCACCTGGCAGGGCACGGTGCCGCAGGGCATGAGCTTGTTGCGATCGCCGACGCGCATCGTCTGGCTGATCGGCCGCACGCAGACCAACGGTGTGGCCGATTACCCGCTGGTGCACCGCCTGCAAGACGGTGTGCGCTTGCGGCCGCTGGCCGCAATGCAGGCCGCAACGCAGGCCGCAACCCAGTCCGCTGAGCATGCCCGGCCGGACAGCGTCGACGCAGCACAGCCGCCGCTGCAGCAGATGCAAGCCATGAGCACTGAGGCCTTCTTCACCCGGCTGGCCGCGCTGATGGTGGACAACCCGCCTGCCGCTGCGGACGCACCCATGATGGCCAGGCTGTCGGCACTCGGCATCGTGCCTGGCCAGCCGCTGCGCTGGGGCCTGATCGATCGCTGGTGCATCAGCCTGGGCCGCTGGGCTGCCGACTTCAAGGTGGGCCGCGGGCTGAAGAAGCCCCGCCAGCTGGTTCGGGGCTGGGCCACGCCGCCGGCCAATCTGGGCGCCTATGGCACCGACTACGCCACCCGCGCGGTGGTGGCGATGATCGGCCTGGGCGCCAATCTGCCGGCGGATGCGATCTACCCCAGCGCGCAGGTCGATGCCCAGGGCACGCCGCTGCACGGCCAGCACCGCTACCGCCTGCACTTCAAGGCCGGCGAGCTGCCGCCGGTGAAGGCCTTTTGGTCGGTGACGGCCTATGGCGCCGACGACTACCTGATCGACAACCCCCTTCAACGCCACGCGCTGGGTGACCGGGACGCGCTGCGCTTGAACGCCGACGGATCGCTGGATCTCTGGATCCAGGCCGACACGCCAGCGGCTGACCAGCAGAGCAACTGGCTGCCCGTCAAGGCGGCAGCGCCCTTCCTGCTGAACGCCCGCCTGTACTGGCCCCAGGAAGCCGCGCTCAGCGGGGCCTGGGGCATGCCGGCCGTCGAGCGGCTCGACTGACAAGCTCGATCAAGAAAGTAAGCGAAGCATGAAGCCGCTCAGCCCGACTGATTCGATGTTTCTCTGGATGGAAACGCGCAGCCAGCCCATGCACGTCGCCGGCTTGAACCTGTACACGCCGCCCCCGGGCGCGGGCCCGGACTACCTGCGTCGCTTGGTCGAGGGCTGGCGCCAGCACCTGCAAGCCGCGCCGCCCTTCAACCAGCGACCAATGCTCAAGCTCGGCCGCTGGTACTGGGAAGAGGACACCGACTTCGAACTCGACTACCACCTGCGCCACGTCGCGCTGCCGCAGCCCGGGTGCATCCGCGAGTTGCTGGCGCTGGTGTCGCGCGTGCACGGCAACCTGCTCGACCGCAACCGCCCGCTGTGGGAGGCCTATGTCATCGAAGGCCTGCCCGGCGGGCGCTTCGCCACTTACACCAAGGTCCACCATGCCCTGGTCTGATCAGCGGTTCGGTGCTCGCTGCCGCCGGCGCGCTGTGCGCGTGGCTGATGCCCGCCCAACGCGATGTGCTGGCGCACTGGCCCTGGTGGGGCATGCTGGCCGTGCTGCTGGTGGCCGACGACTTCACCCAGTACCTGTGGCACCGCCTGAGCCACACCTCGGTGATGTGGCCGCTGCACCGCGCGCACCTGCAGGCGACCCCAGAAAGGACATGCCGGTGCTGGGCATGACGATCTTGCAGGGGCTGAAGAAGGACGGCGACATCTACGCCGGCGGAACGATCCTGAAGGTGGCCGATGGCCGCATCGCCAAGGCCGAGCTGCGCTTGATCGACGGCGGCCACCGGCCGGAGCTGACCGGGCGCGTGGGCCTGCTCAGCAAGAAGACGGTCTGGGCGCGCGCCCGTCGGGCCGTCAGGCCGGCCGCCTCAGGTGCGTGCGCTCCTGGCAAAGGCCATGACGCCGTCGGCCACCTTGCCCCAGCGCAGCGCCAGCAGGTCCAGCACGTAGTTCTGGTACAGCCGCCAGGGCGTGCGGTCGCCCTGCTTGGGCAACATGGCGGCCGCCCGTTGTACATACCCCGAGGTGAAGTCGAGGAAGGGCTCGGGCGCGACATCGGCACCGCGCGTGGGCGTGAACACGGTGTGGCCGTGGCGGTCCATGTGGCGCAGCAGGCGGCAGAAGTAGCGCGCCGTCAGGTCGGCCTTGAGTGTCCAGCTGGCATTGGTGTAGCCGAAGGTGTTGGCCAGGTTGGGCAGGCCGCTGAACATCATGCCCTTGTAGACCAGCAAGTCGGCCGGCATCACCGGCTGGCCGCCCAGCGTCAGCTTCACATCGCCCAGCAGATTCAGTTGCAGCCCGGTGGCGGTGACGATCACATCGGCCTTCAGCACCGCACCGGACTTCAGCTGGATGCCCTGCGGCGTGAAGGTCTCGATCTGGTCGGTGGCCACCGACGCCCGCCCATCGCGCAGGGCCTGGAACAGGTCGCCATCGGGCACCAGACACAGCCGCTGGTCCCAAGGCTTGTAGTTCGGTTTGAAGTGCTTGTCGACATCGAACTGCGGACCCACGGCCTCACGCACCATGCGCACCAGACGCGCCTTCGCCGGGCCCGGGTACTTGCGCATCACGCGGTAGAAGTACATGCCGACCAGGACGTTCTTGGTGCGGATCAGCCGATAGGCCAGGCCCGCCGGCAGCCAGCGTTTGAGGGTTTCGGCGATGGCATCGGTGCCGGGCCGCGCCACGACGTAGGACGGCGAACGCTGCAGCATGGTCACGTGAGCGGCTGTGCGCGCCATTTCGGGCACCAAGGTCACGGCGGTGGCGCCGCTGCCGATGACCACCACCTGCTTGCCCGCGTAGTCCAGACCTTCGGGCCAGAACTGCGGGTGCACCACAGTGCCGGCAAATTTCGCTTCACCCGGGAACTGCGGCCGGTGGCCCTGTGCGTAGCTGTAGTAGCCGCTGCAGAACATCAGGAAGCAGGGCTTCATCTGCACGCGCTGGCGCTGCGGGCCGCGCTCCACCTCCACGGTCCAGCGCCCATCGGCGGCCGACCAGTCGGCGCTGACAAGCCGGTGCTGCGTGCGGATGTGCGCGCCGATGCCGTGTTCAACGGCGGTCTCGCGGATGTAGTCGCGGATGGACGGGCCGTCGGCAATGGCCTTGGCGGCTCGCCAGGGCTTGAACTCGTAGCCCAGGGTGTACATGTCTGAATCGGAGCGGATGCCGGGGTAGCGGAACAGGTCCCAGGTGCCGCCGATGGCGTCGCGCGCTTCCAGCAGCGTGAAAGACTTGCCGGGGCAATCGCGCTGCAGGTGCACGGCAGCGCCGATGCCCGACAGGCCCGCGCCGACGATGAGCACATCCAGTTCCTCGGGTGCGCAGCTGCGCTGGGCCGACAACAGGAAGGTGGCCGCCGCGCGCACCGAACGGCGCGACTCCGGCAACTGGCGCACCAGTTGCCAGACATGCGCGACACCGGGAAACACCTGCAGATCGACGGTCACCCCGGCTTCGCGCGCCTTCTGCGCCAGCCGGATCGAGTCGTCGCGCAGCACTTCCGATTCACCCACGTGCAGCAGCAGCGGCGGCAGGCCCGTCATGTCGCCGAACAAGGGCGAGGCCAGCGGCTGCGTCGGGTCGGCACCGGCCAGGTAGGCCTCGGCCAGGTGGGACAGTTGCGCGAGGTCGAACATCGCATCGCGCCCGACATTGAGCGTGATCGACGGGCTGCCCCCCGTCATGTCCAGCGCCGGGGACAACAAGGCTGCCGCAGCCGGCAGGGGCTCGCCTGCATCGCGCAGCGTGAGCATCAAGCCCAGGGCCAGATTGCCGCCGGCGCTGTCACCGGCCACCACGATGCGGCCGGTCGGCGTCTCAGCACGCAAGGCGCGGTAGACCGCCAGCGCATCCTGTGGTGCAGCCGGGAACGGGTGCTCGGGCGCCAGGCGGTAATCCGGTGCGAACACGCGCAGGCCTTGCAACGCGAAGGCAGCAGTCAGCGGCCGGTGGGTGCGCGCCGAACAGCCGACGAAACCGCCACCATGCAGGTACAGCAGCGTGGTCCTTGTGCTTGCGCTTGTGCTTGGGCTTGTGCTTGTGCTTGGGCTGGGGACTTCGGCCTCGACCCACTCGCCCGGCACGCCGCCCACCGTGGCCGGTGTGTAGCGCACGCCCGTGGCAGCGGACAAGGGCTTGGCGAAGGCCGCCCGCACCGCGGCGATGTCGCGCATGTTGGCCAAGGCGGGCTTGACCCGTCGGCGGACCACGAACGCGGCCGATCGGGCCTGCCAGCTTGCTTTCATCATCGATGGATACCTGTCGCTGGGTTATGGGACGCGGATGCCTTGGCGGGCGAGGCCACGCGCCAACCACTTCCAGTAGCTCACCGGAAACAGGCGCTGCAGCCAGGCCGCAGCCACCGCGTCCTGGCCCACCATCACCCGCGGCTCGCGCTGTTCGATGCCGCGCAGGATGCGCGCGGCGGCTGCTTCAGGCGACAGGCGCAAGGCGCGGCGTGCGAGGTCCTGGTGCAACTTCAGTTCGGCCGCCGACGCCCCTTTCGGCAAGCGGGCGTCGGCCGCAATGCCGGTGCGCACGCCCCCGGGATGCACCAGAGTCATCCCCACTGTTGAATGGCTGGTCTCCAGTTCGTGGCGCAGCGATTCGGAGAATCCGCGCACGGCGAACTTGGCCGCGCAATAGGCCGTCTGACCCGGCGGCGCGATGATGCCGAAGATGCTGGAGAGGTTGACGATCTGTGCGGCCGGGGCTTGCCGCAGCAAGGGCAGGAAGGTCCGCGTCAACCGCACCACCGCGCCGAAGTTGATGCCCATCAGCCAGTCGAAGTCGGCCGCAGCCACCTGCTCGAACGTGCCACCCAAGGCGACACCGGCGTTGTTGACCAGGATCGTGGCGCGGCCATGGCGGGCCAGCACATCGGTGAGCAAGGCGTCCGCAGACTCGGGCTGGGCCATGTCCAACACCTGCGTGCTGACGGTGACGCCGATGGCACGGGCCTGCGCTGCCACCTCCTCCAGGCCGGAAGCCTTCACGTCGGACAAGGCCAGATGGCAACCGCGCCCGGCCAGTTGCAAGGCCAGTGCGGCCCCGATGCCACCGGCCGCACCAGTGATGACGGCCACGCCGCTGCGTGGGTCCAGGGTTGTCGGGTGTGTCATGGTTTTTCCATTCAGAGAATCGCGGTGCCGTTGGGGTCAGCGTTCGGCGAACAGGCATTCGCAGCCCGTGCCGGCCAGGGCCCGGTCGACCCG
>JANOZF010000121.1:0-3704 GCA_031429255.1 Rubrivivax sp. | reverse complement strand
CCTGGTGAGCTGCGAGGGCGGCGACATCCGGCAGTCGGCCACCGGGCTGCAGCTGCACCGCCCCGAAGGCATGACCGAACTGCCGGTGGACACCACACGCGGCCCGCGCGAACTCGTGCTCGACGAATGGCAGGCCGCCATCGCCGGTACGGCGCCGGCGTTGCACAGCGGCCGCTGGGGCCTGGCCAATCTGGAGCTCTGCGTGGCCGCCATCGAGTCGTCGCGCAGCGGCCGTGAAGTGCAGTTGCACGAGCAGGTGCCGGTGCCCGTGCCGGGTTACCCAGGTGGTCCGGTGCCCCGGTCGCCCCGGTCGCCCTGAGCGCCCTGATCGCGCAGCATCAGCGCCTTCATTCGGGCAGGATGTTCTGCTGCCTGATGAAAGCGGCCCAGTTCTGCTGCTCTTCCTTGAGCGAGGCGGCAAAGGTCTCGGGGGTGTCGAAAACCGGCAGCAGCGCCTGCTGTTCCAGTCGCGCGGCCGTGGCGGGGGACTTCATCGCCTTGCCGATTTCAGCCGCCAGGCGCGCCACGATGGATGGCGGCACCTTGGCCGGCACCATCACCGAAAACGCGGTGAAGGACTTGATGCCGGGGAAGCCGGCCTCGGTGAAGGTGGGGACCTTGGGCAGCAACGCGCTTTTGTCGGTGATCGACACCGCCACCAGCTTGCCGGCTTCGATGAAGGTGCGCACGCTGGCGAGGTCGGTCAGCATGAACTGCAGACGCCCGGCCAGCAGGTCCTGGTACGCAGGGCCGACACCCTTGTAGGGCACGTGATTGAAACGCGCGCCGCTGGCCGCCTCGATCATGCGCACGCCGATGTACAGAGGGCTGCCCACCCCGGCCGTGCCGTAGAACAGCTTCTCGGGCTCGCGCTTGCCGGCCGCCACCAATTCGGCCATCGTCTTCAGCCCGGTGGCCGGGTGGACCACGATGACCATGGGCGCGATCACGCCGCGCGTGATCGGCGCGAAGTCCCGCGCCACGTCGTAGCTCAGCGTCTTGTACAGGCCCGGGTTGATGCCCAGCGACGAATTGCTGGCCACCAGCACCGTGTAGCCGTCGGGCTGCGCCTGCGCCACCGCAGTGGCGCCAATGGCACCGCTGGCGCCAGGCTTGTTCTCGACCACGAAGGTCTGCTTCAGCTGTTCGCTCAGCGCCTGTGCCAGGATGCGACCGTAGGCATCGGTGCCGCCACCGGGCGACGAGGGCACCACCAGCGTCACCGTCCTGGCCGGCCATTCGGCTGCGGCGGGGACCTGGGCTGAAGCCATGCCCCCCACGGCCATCAGCGGCAGCACGAACACCCGTTTCCAGTTCATCTTCGTTTCCCAGGTAAAAAGCGCGATACGCCAGGGTAGTCGCTCTCACACGCAGCGCACAAGCCGCAATAACCTGCCCCCGATGGACATCTCCAGCCTCATCGTCGACCTCGTCGACGCCAATCACATCCTCTTTCAACAGGGCATCGTCGACGCCTTCGGGCATGTCAGCGTGCGCCACCCACTGCGGCCCGAGCGCTGGTTCATGGCGCGCAACATGGCACCTGCGCAGGTGCAAGCGGCCGACATCATCGAATACGAGGTCGTCACGGGCGAGGCCGTGGCCAGCGAAGCACCGCGCCTGTACCTGGAACGCTACATCCACAGCGAAATCTACAAGGCCCGGCCCGACGTGATGGCCGTGGTGCACAACCATTCACCGGCCGTGCTGCCCTTCGGCATCGCCAAGGGCGCAAGCTTGCGGCCGGCTTGCCACATGTGTGGCTTTCTCGCCAATGCCAGCGGCAATGGCCCGCCGGTGTTCGAGATCCGCGACAGCGCAGGTATTGCCAGCGACCTGCTCATCCGTACGCGCGAACTCGGCGCCGCCCTGGCGCGCACTCTGGCCGACCAATGCGTGGTGCTGATGCGCGGCCACGGCTGCACGGTGGTCGCCGGCAGCTTGCGGCTGGCCGTGTACCGGGCCGTCTACACCGAAGTCAATGCCAGGCTGCTGCTGCAGGCCCTGCCCCTGGGTGAAGTGACGACCCTGAGTGCCGGCGAGGCGGCCAGTGCGCGCGACGCCGTCGAGGGCCAGGTCGACCGGCCGTGGAATCTGTGGAAGCAGCAGGCAGCCAACGGGTCGCAACGGCAGCCGTGAGCCACGGCCCGCAGGGCTACCAAAGGCGTTCACCGCGCTGCAACCTGGCCAGCATCTCCAGCTGGAACTCGGGTGGACCGAAGCCGATGCGCTCGCCGTTCTGGGCGTAAAAGAAGGGCGAGCCGGTGTGCATCGCGTGGGCCTGCATCCATTGCAGCATCTCCGGGCCGGGGTCATTGCCGGCCGACAGCAGCACATGGGCGGGTCGCCCGCGCCAGCGCATCGGCACGATGATCACGCCCACGCGATCGGGCCGAAACGCCTCCGGGAAAGGGCTGCCGTCAGCCAGCCAGCCGCAGACGAAGTTGCGGCAAGGCGACAGCGGCCGTTCGTCGTAGATGGCGCAGGGGCTGACGTCGGATGTGCGCTCGCCAGGCGGGCGCAGGAAGTGACAGGGTCGACCGGGGGCCATGCGGTGTCCGCGGATCTCGCCTTCGGCCCACCCTTCGCAGCACGCGGTGCAATCGCCGCAATGGCGCGCCAACGGGCTGGGCGTGTCCTGTGCGATCTTCAATGCCCCGTGACACAGCTTGTACTTGCGTGCGCTGCCACAGGGGCAGGGATCGTTGCGGCCGGGCTTGCTCAAGGTCGTGGGTCGGGTTGGTGTCGGGGCAAGGCTGCTTGGCACTGTATCCGCTCGCCGCGACCGCTGCGGCAGAGCCGTTACGCCAAGAACCAGGCAGCCTTGATTCGGCGTCAACCGAAGCCGGGCTCGGCGCTGCCGTGGCGAACCTTGCCGCCCCAGCGCGATCAGCGGCCTCCTGCGCGTGCAGCGAGTCTCGCTTAAGGGACACGTGCACGGGTTAGTACCAAGCCTGCAGCCTTGACACCCAGAGGCGAGCTGCCTACATTGACCGTATCGCTATATGGACCTGCGTTCCATATGCAGGAACAACGACACAATGAACTCCGCGACAGCGCCCGTGCAGCAAAACCCCGCCCACCCGCAAGGCAACGAAGGGGGGACGTCGCTGCTCGACCTGCTCAGCTGGAAGAGCCTGGTGATCGGCCTGTGCGTGGTGTTCACCGTGTACATCGCGGTGGTGCCATTGGGCTTCCTGCTGTGGCAGAGCTTCTTCACACCGCAGACGGCATCCAAGGCAGCCGAGTTCACCTTTGGCAACTACATCACCGCCTACACCAGCAGCGACACGGCGCGCCTGTTCTGGACCAGCCTGCAATTTGCCACGGGCACGGCGGCCTTCGCCTTCATCGTGGGCACCTCGCTGGCGTGGATGAACGAGCGCACCAACACGCCCTTCAAGAGCCTGTTCTTCGCGATGTCGCTGATCCCGCTGGTGATCCCCGGCATCCTGTTCACGGTGGCGTGGATTCTGCTGGGCAGCCCCAAGATCGGCATCGTCAACCTGGCGCTGATGGGCACCTTCGGCCTGCAGGAACCCGTGTTCAACATCTACTCGATGTGGGGCATGATCTGGGTCGACGGGCTGCACTACAGCCCGGTGGCCTTCCTGCTGATGACAGCGGCATTCAGGGCCATGGACCCCTCGCTCGAGGAGAGCGCCATGATGAGCGGCGCCAACGTCTTCCAGGTGCTGTGGCGC
>JANOZF010000120.1:0-5289 GCA_031429255.1 Rubrivivax sp. | reverse complement strand
TGCGCTCGTGCACGAAGGCGTGATGTGCTGCACGCAGCGCAACGTCAAAACGCATCAGAAGTCACTGCGCGCGCCCCCACCGCCACGGGCCTGACGGGCATCAATGGCGCCAACGGGCCTGGGCCCCGTCGCAAGAACTGGGGCGATGACCCCAGGACGGCGGCCTGACAGCGGCTGCGGCTGCGGCGAACGGCGGGCCTGGGGTGTTGACCCCAGCCGAAAGCTCAGACCTCGCTGCCGTCCAGCACGCGCGCCAGCTGCACCTTGCTGCTGACCTGCAGCTTCTTGAACACCTCGCCGAGATGGTTGTTCACGGTGGACGCGGCCAGACCCAGCCGCTGCGCGATCTCGGGCCCGGTGCAGCCGCTGGCATACAGGTCGGCGATGCTGCGCTGCCGCGCGCTGAGGCGGTCGCAGGCGGCGCGCAGCCGCACGGCCAGCAACACCGCGTCGTCGTTCACCACCATGCGCACGGCAATGCGCCGGCCGACAAACAACGCGGGCTCGGGTTGCTGCAGGGCCTGCACCAATGGCGCCGGCAACACGCCACCCGTCCACTGCGGCCATTCCAGGCGCAGCAGCGCCAGGCAGCGGTCGTCCAGATGCTGCGTCACCCCCATGCGGTTGCACACCGCATGGCTGCGCGGCGCGGTCTGGGCATCGGAGCCGGCCGTGGCCCGCGACAGCTGACTTTCACGTGCGGTTTCCATCAGGTGCGGCAGCACGAACTGCAGCAGCTGCTGGTCAGCAGGGCCAAACGGTTGCCCGCCGGCCTGACGCCAGACGCAGAAGAAGGCACGCAGCTTCGACAAGGGCTCGATCTGCGCCATGGCCAGCCCTTGGGCCAGACCGTGGCTCTCGAAGAAGTGCAACGGTTCCGCGGCCACGCCGTCCGCAGCAGGCACCGCGAGGTGGGTGAACTTCATCACCACGGCCGGTCCCGCCGGCGCCGCCCGGGCGGCAGCCAACAACGGGTCGCCGCCACTGCCCTGCGTCAGGTAGCTGGACCACACGCGGTCGGGCACGGCGTAAGGGTACAACGCCACCACACGCTGCGTGGCAGCGCTCTCGGTACCCCAGATGCCACCGTCGAAGGGCAACACCTCGGTCAGCAGTTCGCAGGCTCGGGATTGGAATGCCGCTGCAGGCCAGGTTCGGCAGCCCCGGTGCAGTTGCAGCACCACGCTGCTCAGCGCCGCCGTGCGGGCGTCATCGTCCAGCATGGCGTGCCCCACCGGACTTCGTCATCAAACGCCCAGCGGCGCCGGCGCCCTCAGGCCCTACCAGGAAGTACTGCAACACGGGTCTCATGCCCGGTTGTCGGCCGCTGCGGCCGCAGCTTGAGGGCAGGCGGGTGCTTCAGTTGCCCTTCGGCTGGGGCGTGGCGTGCGCTGCGTCCAGGCGAAAGACACGGTCGCCAGACTCGGGCACACAACCGGCCGCGATCGGCACCCAGCCGCGGCGCAGCACCACACGCCCGGCCGCATGGCACAACTCGATGCGCTGCGACTGCGGCTCGAGTTGGCGCACGAAACGCTCGATGTCGGCCGGCAGGCTGGTGCGAAGCCGCAGTGCAAAACGGTCGCTTTCGGGGTGATCGTCCAGGTGGATCCAGGGCACCAGCGGGGCCACCGCCATCAAGGCGTGCGAACCCACATCCACCCCCTCGGGCGCGTAACCTTGCGCCGCCAGCCAGCCTTGTGCCTGGCTGCGCAGCCCCGGCTGCGCGGGGTCGGCGTGCAGGTCGCCCCAGGCCACCGCCAGCAGTTCCACCAGCCACTGGTTGCAGTTCTGGTAGCGCAGGCTGTGCGCGTAGGCATTGGCGCTGTAGCGGGCGGCCAGCAGGCCCACGGCGCGCGCCTTGTCGATGGCGGCACGCTGCAGCGCCTGCGCCGCCCCAGCGGGCAGCAGCACGGCGGACAGGTAGCCGCTGTCGGGGTCTTCGGTGCCGGCCACGAAGCCGGCCAGGCCCTGGTCGAAGACCTGCGGCCGGCCTTCATCGCAGGCGTAGTACAGCTGCCGCACCGACCAGGCACCCAGTTCACCCTGCCGCAGCGTGATGCCGGCATGCGAATAGCGCACACCGAAGCGCCCCAGGTTCAGGCCCGACCGCGCCACCAGCGCCACGTCGGCGCCGCTGGCCTGCAACGCGTCCTTGGCGATGGCCGCAAAGCGCAGCAGCCGGTCCAGTTGCGGCGCCTGAAGCGGCGTCTGCACGTCGCAGAAGCGCTGGCCCACGCTGGCAGCCTGGGCGCCCAGTGGCTGCAGGCCGACCGCGGCCACCAGCAGCAGTGCGCACCTCGCCACCGCCGACGACCACCGCATGCGCGTCACAACGTGACGGCGCGCGTCTCCAGGTCGGAACGCCAGTCATCGGCCAGCAGCAGGAAAAACGCCGTCTGCGTGGCCGCCAGGGCGACTTCCATGCCGTACGGGCGCTGACGCAGTTCGATCAGCGCCTGCGCACCCAGGCCCTGGCGCTGCACGGCCTGGCGTGGCAGGTCGAGCAGCACCACACCGGCAGCACCGGCGGTGGCAGTGGCCTGCAGATGCAGGCGCAGGTGGTCGGGCTTGCCCGCTACATCGGCCATCTGTTCAATGCGGTAGGTGCCTTCGGCCACCTTCCTCTCGCCCGAAGAGCTGTTGCTGGACCCGGTGATCGAGTCCGACAGACTGCCCACGGACTTGGAGCCGGCGCTGCTGGCCGAAGAAGCGAGGCTCTCGGCCGATGCGGCAGTGGCCAGCAGGGTGATGAGGGTGGCGCCCAGGGCGCGGACGACGGTGTTGGACATGCAAACTGCTCCCGATGCAACCGGCCCCAGCGCCGGCAGCCTGAAGATAACCGGTCCAGGCGCGAACGCGGACGGCCCTGCGGCGGCAAAACAACTGCGCCGCGCCACGAGGGTCACATCGGTGCCAACACTTCGCCGACCCGCCCATGGGCACCCCGCTGCCGCCATTGCGCGACCTCAGCCGCGGCTGCGCGCCAGCGCGGCCGCGGCGCGCTGCACACCGCTGCCGATGGGTATGCCCTGCACCTGCAGCGCCGCCTCCACCGCGCCCAGGCAGCCCAGCATCGTGGCCGGGTTCTGGTCACCCAGGTGGCCGATGCGAAAGCCACGGCCCTGCAGCGGGCCCAGCGCGCCGGCAAAAGCCACCTCGAACTCTTCGCGCGCCACGCTGCGCAGGCCATCGACATCGGTGCCGGCCGGCACCGTGATGGTGGTCACGGCGCTGGACCGGCTGGCGGGCACCCTGCCGAAGAAGCCCAGGGCACCGCCTTCGGACCAGCCCTCGACGGCCGCGTGCACCAGCCCCATCAGCAGCCGGTGGCGCGCCAGCACCTGGGGCAGGCCTTCCTGCCGGATCAGCGCCAGTGCCGCTTCCAGCCCGGCCAGCAGCGTCTGCGGCGGCGTGCCGCAGAACTTGCGGTAGGCCAGTGGGCTCTTGCGCGCCACGCAGTCCCAGTAAAAGCGCGGCGTCGGGTTGCGCTGCACCGCTGCAAAGGCGCGCTCATTCAGCGCTAGGAAACCGATGCCGGGTGCGCACATCAGGCCCTTCTGCGATGCCCCGAGCGCCACGTCCACACGCAACGCGTCCATCTCGAAGGGCTCGGCAGCCAGCGAGGCCACCACGTCGGCCACGAACAACGCCGGGTGATGCGCCGCGTCCACCGCCGCGCGCAGCGCGCTCAGGTCGCTGGTGATGCCGCTGCTGGTATCGGTGTGCACCACGAACACCGCCGCGATCTCGTGCGCGGTGTCGGCGCGCAGCGCTGCTTCGACCACGGTGGCGTCGATCGGCAGGCCTTCCACCCAGGGCGTGCGCACGACACGGCGGCCCAGCGCCTCGGCCTGCACCGCCCAGGACTCGGAGAAGTGGCCGGTGCCCGGTATCAGCACCGCAGCGCCAGGTGGCAGCAGGTTGACGATGCAGGCTTCCCACGCGCCATGACCGTTGCAGATGTAGAAGAAGACATCCGCCGCTTCGGTGCGCAAGACCTCGCGCAGGCCTTGTTCGCAGGCTGCGATGGTGGCGTCCAGGCGCGGGTCGCCCATGTCCATGGGCTGACGCATCAGCGCGTGCAGCACCTCGTCGGGCAAGGGCGTAGGGCCCGGTGAATGAAGCAGGCGACGGCCGGGAATTCTTGCAGTCATGTTAGTTGGCGCGTTCGGACGCAGGCGGCGAAAGTGGCGGCATCGTACGGCCTGGCCCGCCCGCCCGATGAATCGCAGCGACGCACGCCGGTCTGTGCCTGACGACAAAGCCCCCTGCCGCATGATCGACAGGGGCTTGCAAACAGGGCACGGCCATCACAACGCCCGGCAGGAGCGTACTCGGCCGGGACTTCCACACCCCGCACCGAAGCGGCGGTCTTGGTGTCGCCGTTCAGCGACTGGCCGCGCTGGCCGGGTTGGCCGCGGGCTCGGCGGCCAGCGGCACCGGCACAACCTCGCGCGTGACCAGCATGCGCAGAATGCCGCCACCGGCCACGGAACCCTCGGTGGTGCCACCGCCCTGTATGCGTGCAATGCAATCACGCTTGTCGTCACCTGCCAGAGCTTCGCAACGCTGCAACCGGTTGCTGGGGTAGGCAGCAGGGTTACCCTCGAGACCACCGCGGCGGGCCTCGATCTGTGCCCCCCGGACCTCCTGCAAGCAGGTCTTGGTGTCCTGGTGTGAACGACCCTCCACGCACATCGCGCGCTCCTGGGTCAAACGTGCTTCGATTTGGGCCCATTCGGCCCTGGAAACCGAGGGCGCTGCGATGCATGTGGTGGCGAGCAAGCCCGCCAACCACAGTGCCGTGTGCCGCAAAGTCGTCTGGGTCAGGCGCAATATCGTGTTCATATTCGTCCTTCGTTGGTGAGTGTGTGGATTCAGCGCGCTGCCGCGGGCCTTCGCTGCGACAGTGCGGTGCTACCCGCGTCCGCGGGGGTGCTGCACAGCGGTGCGCGCTGCTGCGGCGCCTTGGCATCGCATCGACTGGGGACATCGACCATCTGGCGGTTCAACTGTTCGCCGCGTCGCACGCTGGCTTGCACCACCGTGCCAAAGACAAGCAACAGTCCCAACAGCAGCAGCCCCGCCACGAGCGGCCGGACCGCCGCTTGGATGAAGCTACCGAGGTCGCCCCCTGAGTGAATCCGTTGTGCTTGGACGTGGGCCGATGACAAGTGCATGGCGGAACTCCTGACTGCACGCGCTGGCTGCGCGCTTGGCGTGACTGCAGAGTGCCCGCGCCTGCGGCCATTGACCATCAGGCCACAGAGCGTGGTGATGTAGGCC
>JANOZF010000119.1:0-3481 GCA_031429255.1 Rubrivivax sp. | reverse complement strand
GCGGGGCGGCACAATCAGGCCATGGGCGAATCCATCATCCCGCTGGCCGACCTGCGTTACGCAGCGCAGTTACCGCATATCCCGGCCACATTGCTGCCGGCCACCGGGCTGCTGGCGGACCGCCTGGGCCGGCCACTGCATGACCTGCGCATCTCGGTCACCGACCGGTGCAACTTCCGCTGCAGCTACTGCATGCCCAAAGAGGTGTTCGACAGCCAGTACAAGTTCCTGCCGCAGTCTTCGTTGCTGAGTTTCGAAGAGATCACCCGCGTCGCCCAGCTCTTTGTCGGACACGGCGTGCGCAAGCTGCGCCTGACCGGCGGCGAGCCGCTGCTGCGCAAGCACCTGGAGGTGCTGATCGCGCAACTTGCCGCCCTGCAAACGACGGACGGACAGCCGCTGGACATCACGCTGACCACCAATGGGTCGCTGCTGCAGCGCAAGGCGCAAGCCCTGCGCGATGCAGGCCTGAAGCGCGTGACGGTGAGCCTGGACGCGCTGGACGACACCGTCTTCAGGCGCATGAACGATGTCGACTTCCCGGTGGCCGACGTGTTGTCGGGCATCGAAGCCGCGTTGCGTGCAGGCCTGGCGCCTGTGAAGGTGAACATGGTGGTGAAGAACGGCACCAACGACCATGAGATCGTGCCGCTGGCGCGCCACATGCGCGACCACTACGGGCCCCAGGTGGTGCTGCGGTTCATCGAGTACATGGACGTCGGTGCCACCAACGGCTGGCGCATGGACGAGGTGCTGCCTTCGGCCCAGGTGCTGCAGCGCCTGCAGCAGGCCTTTGCCATGCAACCCCTGCCGCCCAGCGCCGCCGGCGAGACGGCAGAACGCTGGCGCTACGACGACGGGCGGGGCGAAGTGGGCTTCATCAGCAGCGTCACCAAGGCCTTCTGCGGCGACTGCAACCGTGCCCGCCTGTCCACAGAGGGCAAGCTGTTCCTGTGCCTGTTTGCCAGCCGCGGCCATGACCTGCGCGCGCTGCTGCGGGGAGGCTACAGCGATGCACAGATCAGCGCTGCGCTGGGCCTGATCTGGGGCGACCGGGACGACCGCTACTCAGCGTTGCGCAGCGCTGCCGCCACGGCACCCGAGGCACCCGACGGTGCGCCGCAGCGCCGGGTGGAGATGCACTACATCGGCGGCTGACCCCGCCTGCGCGTCAATCGGCCCCCGCGGTGGCCACCGCATCGGCCAAGGCCGGTGTCGTGATTTCACCTGGCACGGACTTGCGCGCAAACAAGGTGTAGATCGTCGGCACGACGAAGATCGTCAACAGCGTGCCCACCGTCATGCCGCCCACGATGACCCAGCCAATCTGCTGGCGGCTTTCAGCCCCGGCACCGGTGGACAGCGCCAGCGGAACAGCGCCCAGCACCATGGCGCCGGTGGTCATCAGAATCGGGCGCAGTCGCAGCGTGGCGGCCTCGGTCACGGCTTCCAGCACACCCTTGCCCTGCATGCGCAGCTGATTGGAAAACTCCACGATCAGGATGCCGTGTTTGGTGATCAGGCCCACCAGCGTGATCAGACCGATCTGCGAGAAGACATTCAGCGTGCCCCCCGACCACTGCAACGCCGCCAGCGCGCCGACCATCGACAACGGCACCGACAGCAGGATGACGAAGGGGTCGATGAAGCTCTCGAACTGCGCCGCCAGCACGAGGAAGATGAACACCAGCGCCAGCACAAACACCAGGCCGAGTGAACCCGACGACGAGCGGAACTCGCGGCTGACGCCGTTCAATTCAGTGCTGTAGCCCTGTGGCAGCACGCGCGCGGCCGCTTCGTCCATGAACTTCAGGGCCTCGCCCAAAGAATAACCCGGCGTCAGATTGGCCGTGATGGTGACCGATCGGCGCTGGTTGAAGTGGTTCAGTTCACGTGGGCTCACGGCCTCACGCACCTTCACCAGGCTGGACAACGGCACCATGGTATCGCCGCGGCCGCGCACGAAGATCTTGTCGATGTCGTCGGGGGTAGCGCGGCCGCTCTCGGCGGTCTGCACCAGCACGTCGTATTGGTCGGCATCGCGCTTGTAGCGCGTCACGGCGCGGCCGCCGAGCATGGTTTCCACCGTGCGCGCCACGGCATCCACGGAGACCCCCATGTCGGCGGCCCGTGCGCGGTCGACGTCCAGGAAGATCTCGGGCTTGTTCAGTTGCAGGTCGCTGTCGGGCTGCACGATGCCGGCGTTCTTCTGCATCTCTGCAATCAGCGACTGGCCCGCGCGCGACATGTTCTGGTAGCTGTCGCTGCTGACGATGACGAAGTTGATGGCGCGCTCGCGCACGCCCGCGCCCAGGCTCGGCGGTGTGATGGGGAACACGTTCACGCCGGGCAGGCTGCTCACCTTGGGCAGCAGCGAGCGCGCCAGTTCGGGCGTGGTCATGGTGCGCTCGGTCCAGTCGGTGGTGCGCATCACCGCGGTGCCCACAGACACCTGGCCGCCGCCCATGAACATGAAGCGACGGTCGAATTCAGGGTACTGTGCCGTGATGGCCTCGATGGCATCCATGTAGCGCGCGGTGTACTGCAGGGTGGAGCCGTCGGGCGCGCGCACCGGCATGAAGATGACGCCGCGGTCTTCCATTGGCGAGAGCTCGCTCTTGGCCGTGGTGAACAAATACCAGCTGCCCGCCGCCGAAGCCAGCATCACAAGCACCACCAGCCAGCGGTTGCGCAAGGACCAGCGCAACAGGGCAGCGTAACCATGGGTCATCGCCACCAGGGCCCGCTCCATGCCGCGGTCGAAGAAGTTGGGTTTGGGGTTGTGGCGCAGCAACTTGCTGCACAACATCGGCGTCAGCGTCAGGGCCACGAAACCCGACACCAGCACCGCGCCTGCCAGCGTGAGTGCAAATTCACCGAACAGGCGACCGGTGCGCCCGGGCGTGAAGGCCAGCGGGGCAAACACCGCGGCCAGCGTCAGGGTCATGGCCACCACCGCAAAACTGATCTCGTGCACCCCCTTGATCGAGGCTTGAAAGGGGTCGAGCCCCTCTTCGATGTGCCGGAAGATGTTCTCCAGCACCACGATGGCATCGTCCACCACCAGCCCGATGGCCAGCACCAGGGCCAGCAGCGTCAGCGTGTTGACGGTGAAACCGGCCAGCGCAATCAGCGAGAAGGCGCCCACCAGGCTGACCGGAATCGTGACCAGCGGAATGATGGACGCACGCAGCGTGCGCAGAAACACGAACACCACCAGCGCCACCAGCACCACCGCTTCCAGCACGGTCTTGTAGACGGCCTTGATGGAGCGGTCGATGAAAACCGACAGGTCGTTGGCCTGCACCACCTTGACGCTGGCCGGCAGGTCGCGTTGCAGCTGCGGCATCAGCGCGCGCACGCCCGCGGCCACTTCCAACGGGTTCGCGGTGGCATTGCGGATGATGCCGGTGCTGATGCTGGGCACACCGTTCAGGCGCACGCGGCTGCGTTCGCTGGCGGCCCCCTCTTCCACCCGCGC
>JANOZF010000118.1:0-12977 GCA_031429255.1 Rubrivivax sp. | reverse complement strand
CGGTACGAGAAGCTGCGGTCGATCTGCCGCACCACCGGCCGCCGGCGCAGCCTGCGGCTGGCCAGTTCCTGCGCGATGTGCGCCAGCGCCACCACCATGACCAGGAAGAACAGCAGGAAGGCGCCCCGCTGTTCGAACTGCGGCAGGTTCAGCAGCAGCAACGCCGGCGCGTGGCTCAACCCGAAGACACAGACCATGATGCCCCATTGGATTTCTGCGTTGCGCGACAAAAACCGCTCGGGGTCGCCGGCCAGCGCCGCCATCACCGGCACCGCGCCAAACACGAACACCGGCACGAACACCGTGAAGAGGTCGAAAGCGCGCAGCCCCACCAGCAGATACTGCAACGGCAGCGCGACGAAAAACGCCAGCAGCAGGCTGCGGTGGTCGCTGCGCCGCGTTTTCAGCAGCGTGACGAATTCGCGCAGCGCCAGAAACGACAGCACCGCAAAAGTCAGCGTGGCGCCCACGGCTCCCGACAGCCACGACACCCAGAACACGACGGCGCTGAGCCACACCGCACGCAGGTCGCGCAGGGTCTGCAGCTTGCGCTCCTGGCGGTGCAGCAGATAAGCGCGGCTGCGGCCGTCTTCGCGCAGGCTCAGCCACAGCACCAGCACCGACGCCAGCGTCAGCACGCCGAACAAGGCCACGAAGAGCAGGCCCACCTGCTCGTTGACGGGCATCAGGCGCAGTTCGTTCATCGCCGGGCAGGCCGGGCGGCCATCACGGCGTTGCGCGCCCGCTGCAGAAACGTGCCCTTGTCCTCATCGGGCGCCAGCTGCAGCGGCTCACCGAAAGTCACGGTGCACAGGATGGGCACCGGCACCACTTCGCCCTTGGGCATCACCCGCTGCACGTTGTCGATCCACGCCGGCACCAGTTGCACCGCCGGAAACTGCCGCGCCAGGTGGTACAGCCCGCTCTTGAATTCGGCCGGGTCGCCCTTGGCGCTGCGCGTGCCTTCAGGGAAGATGACCAGCGAATCGCCGTGGCCCAGCGCGTCGATCAGCGGCTCCAGCGGGTCCTGGTCCTCGCTGCCGTCGGTGGCGGCACCCTTGACACGGGTGCGGTTGACATACACGGCGTTGAACACGGCCGTGGTCAGCCAGGTCTTCAAGGGGGTGGATGTCCAGTAATCGCGCGCGGCGATGGGCCTGGTGCGGGCGCGCAGGTCGTGCGGCAGCGCGGCCCAGATCAGCACCCAGTCGAAGTGGCTCTGGTGGTTGGCGAAGTAGATGCGCTGCTCGGCCTTGGGCGGGCAGCCCTTCCAATGGCCCTGCGCGCCGGTGATGAGTCGCGCGAGAAGGGCCAGCAACTGACCCATGAAGGCTGCCATTGACATGGCCACCATGCTACCGCCTGCACGGCCGCGGCCAGAAGCCTGTGGCGTCGAACGGGCGCCGAATCAACCCAGGTTCAGCGACATCAGGTCGCGGCGGCGCCGGCCGCGATCGATCCACTCGCGCAGCCGTTGCTGCGCGACCACCGGCATGCCCTGCCATTCGCAACCCACGCGTGCGCTGCGGTCGCGCCGGCTGTGCGAGGTGATGTGGTGCACCAGCAGATCGCAGAACAGGATGGTGTCGTCATCGAGTTCAACCTCTACCTGCTTGAGCAGCATGCCCAGCGACAGCAGCGGGCCGTTCAGCGGGCTGAGCATGGCGCAGCCGGTGCTGCTGACGTCCAGCAGCTTCAGCGTGGTCATCATTTCGGGCGCCAGCGGGTGTGAAAAACGCACCTTGGGGCCGTCGATGTCGTTGCGCCGCACACGCACCGCCTGACGCCGCGGCAAACGGTACATGTGTTCCGGCATGTCGGCAGCCAGCACCTGCAGTCCCTGGTCGACAGCCACCTTCACCCGCGTCAGCGCAAACTGCAACTTGTCGTCTTCCACGTAGGCGGCCGCCCACAGCTCGGGCTCGTACGACAGGTCGCTCACGGACTTCGACCCGGGGTCGATCTTGAAATGCAGGCGCCGGTTCACGTCATCCACCGACCACAGCGCGACCTGCAGCGTGACGCCGCCCGGCGTGCCGATGACCAGCGGCGTGTCGTTGCGGCACAGCTCGCGCAAGGCGGCCAGCTGCTTGCTGGCGCTGCGGATGCGAAAGCGCGCCCATTCGCCAGCGGAGTCACCGTGGTTGATGCGTGCAGGCTGGGTGTCGACGAAGGCCATGCCAAACCGGGTTGGGGTTCCAGACCCTGCTCCGACGCACCGCACCGGGCAGGCACTCGAAACTATATCGACAACGGGATGACAAACCTGAGGCCTGCGGACGGTGCCGGAGTCAGGGCCGCGCGGCCCGACGGCCCCCCACCCGCGATCAGTGGCGGAAGTGGCGCGTGCCCGTCATCACCATGGCCACGCCACGCTCGTCGGCGGCCGCAATCACCTCGTCGTCACGCATCGAACCGCCAGGCTGGATGACGCAGCTGGCGCCTTCGTCGATGACCACGTCCAGACCGTCACGAAACGGAAAGAAGGCATCGCTGGCCACCGCCGAACCGGCCAGCGACAGGCCGGCGTGGCCGGCCTTGATGCTGGCGATGCGCGCGCTGTCCACACGGCTCATCTGCCCGGCGCCGACGCCCAGCGTCATGCCGCCACCACAGAAGACGATGGCATTGCTCTTCACGAACTTGGCCACTTTCCAGGCAAACATCAAGTCGTCCAGCTGCTGCGCCGTGGGGGCGAGCTTGCTCACCACGCGCAGTTCGGACCTGGCCACGTTCTTCACGTCGGGTGTCTGCAGCAGCATGCCGCCACCCACGCGCTTGTAGTCGACCGCGTTGGCGCCGGTGGCCAAAGGCACGTCCAGCACCCGCAGGTTCTGCTTGGCGGCCAGCAGGCGCCGCGCTTCGGCGGTGTAGCCCGGCGCAATCAGCACCTCGACAAACTGCTTGTTGTCGCCGATTTGGCGCGCCGTGTCGGCGTCGAGTTCGCGGTTGAAGGCGATGATGCCGCCGAAGGCCGACGTCGGGTCGGTCTTCCAGGCCTTGTGATAGGCCCCCACCAGCTGCGCACCCACGGCCACGCCACAGGGGTTGGCGTGCTTGACGATCACGCACGCGGGCTCGTCGAAGGTCTTCACGCATTCCCAGGCCGCGTCGGCGTCGGCGATGTTGTTGTAGCTCAAGGCCTTGCCCTGCAGCTGCGACCACAGCGCAAGCGTTCCGGCAGCCGGCTGCGCTTCACGGTAGAAGGCGGCCGCCTGGTGCGGGTTCTCGCCGTAGCGCATGTCCTGGGTCTTGTGCAGCTGCACCGTCACCACCGACGGGAAGGCCTCGCGCAGCGGCACTGCGGTGCCCGATTCTTCAGCGCCGGGCTGCAGCGCGCCCAGGTAGTTGCTGATCATGCCGTCATAGGCGGCGGTGTGGGCAAACACCTTCTGCGCCAGCCGAAAGCGCGTGCTGCGCTGCACGGCACCGGCGGCCAGTTCGGCCAGCACCGGGGGATAGTCGCTGGGGTTGATCAACACCGTGACGTCGGCCCAGTTCTTGGCCGCGGCGCGCAGCATCGCGGGGCCGCCGATGTCGATGTTCTCGATGGCATCGTCCAGCGTGCAGTCGGCGCGCGCGGTGGCCTGTGCGAATGGGTACAGGTTTACCACCAGCAGGTCGATGGTCTGGATGCCCAGGCGCTGCAGCGCCGCCATGTGTTCTGGCAGGTCACGCCGCGCGAGCAGGCCACCGTGGATGCTGGGATGCAGCGTCTTCACGCGCCCGTCCAGCATTTCGGGCAGGCCCGTGACCTCGGCCACTTCGGTCACGGCCAGGCCGGCTTGCGCCAGCAGCTTGGCGGTGCCGCCGGTGGACAACAGGCGCACACCGCGTTCGGCCAGCGCGCGCGCCAGCTCCACCACGCCGGTCTTGTCGGAAACAGAAAGCAATGCCGTCAGGTGGGGGGTGCTGGACATGGTCGTATCTCTTTTGGGGTGTGGTGCACGGCCTGAAGGCGGGCTGAAGCGGCTGCCTAGGAGCCTGTCGGACTTGGGGATCGTCGGCTGCAATTTGGCCGCAGCGGCCCATTTTTCACCGGCTTTTTGTCCCATAGCTACGGCTATGGGCCTGCAAACCCGGCAAAAACTGTCCTCGCTGGGGCCAATTTTCGCTTCGACGCCCCAAGTCCGACAGGCTCCTGGCGCGCTCAGGTGGCGATGCGGTGTTCAACGAGTTTGCGGCGCAAGGTGTTGCGGTTGATGCCCAGCCACTGCGCGGCCTTGCTCTGGTTGCCTTGGGTGTGGCGCATCACCACTTCGAGCAGCGGCTTTTCGGCCACGGCCAGGAACAGCTCGTGCAACGCGTTGGGTTCGGCGTCGCCCAGGTCGCGCAGGTAATGCTCCACGCTGTGGCGCACACAATGTTCGATGTCGTTGCGGTTCATGCCCATGCCGCCTCCAACGGCGGTTGTTCGGCGCGTTGGTCGGCGCCGTGGCTGGTTTCGCTGCTGCGCCAGGCCGCAGGCGCATCGGGCCAGCGGACGTGCCGTTGCGCCAGTTCCTCGAAGAACACGGCCAGTGCTTGCAGCTGCGCTTCGCAGCTGAGCAGGCCGTTCATCTGATCACGAAACACCAGGCCTCCGGGCAGCGCCCGCACCGCCCAGCCGATGTGCTTGCGCGCGGTGAGCATGCCGATGTGCTCGCCGTAAAGCGTGTAGTGGTCGTGCAGATGTTCGGTGAGCCAGCGCTGCACGTCCTGCACCTTCGGCGCGGGTGGCAACACGCCGTGTTCGAGGTAGTGCGCCATCTCGGCAAAGATCCAGGGTCGGCCCTGCGCGGCCCGGCCCACCATCAAGGCGTCGGCGCCGGTGATGTCGAGCACGCGTCGCGCCTTGGCTGCACTATCGATGTCGCCATTGGCCACCACCGGAATCTTCAACGCGGCCTTCACCGCGGCCACGGTGCCGTATTCAGCGTCACCGCCATAACCCTGTTCGCGGGTGCGGCCGTGCACGGTGACCATCACCACGCCAGCGGCCTCGGCCGCCTGCGCCAGGCGCACCGCGTTGCGCTCGGCTGCGCACCAGCCGCTGCGCATCTTCAGCGTCACCGGCACGCCCAGTGGCGCGCAGGCGGCCACCACGGCTTCGATGATGGACAAGGCCAGCGGCTCGTTCTGCATCAGCGCCGACCCGGCCCACACCTTGCACACCTTCTTGGCCGGGCAGCCCATGTTGATGTCGATGATCTGCGCACCACGGTCGATGTTGTAGCGCGCGGCGTCGGCCATCTCGGCGGGGTCGACACCCGCGATCTGCACCGCGATGGGGGCGCTCTCGCCCGTGTGGTCGGCGCGGCGCGACGTCTTCAGCGTGTGCCACAGCTCGCGCTTGCTGGTCACCATCTCGCTGACGGCATATCCCGCACCCAGCCTTTTGCACAGCATGCGGAACGGTCGATCGGTGACGCCGGCCATTGGCGCCACGAACAGGCGGTTCTTCAAGGGGTACGGGCCGATGCGCATGCGGTTCGGGCGGGGGCGGTGGGAAGACGCGGTGGCGCCGAATCGGCCACCGCGTGGCTGCTCAAAAAAAGAGGCGCGAGTATAGCGACGGCGCCTTGCTTTTTCGACGTCCGGCATGCATCTGCTGCGGGCGGGGTCGAAGGCGGGCCCTTTCGTTGGCCGGCCTTTGGTAGCCCGCCCGCGCGCGCCGCGTGCAGGCACAGGTTGGCGTTCAGCGCTGGGCGTCTGCGCTAGGCGTGACGGCTGACCCTACACTGAGACACCCATGGATTCCTGGTTGCCCCCCCTACTCGCCGCGCTGGCGCTGCCGCAATACGGGCTGCTGACCGTGTTCCTGGTGTCGTTGTTGTCGGCCACGCTGCTGCCGATGGCCAGCGTGCCGGCCGTGTATGGCCTGGTGAAGCTGAACCCCGAACTCTTCTGGCCGGCGCTGCTGGTGGCCACCGCGGGCAACACCGCCGGCGGCGCCATCAGCTACTGGATGGGCTGGTGCGCAGAAAAGGCCTACGAAAAACTTGCGCACCGCACGCCCACGCAACTGCGCGCGCTGGCCTGGCTGAAGCGCTTCGGGCCCGCAGCCTGCCTGCTGTCGTGGTTGCCCTTCGTCGGCGACCCGCTGTGCGCGCTGGCGGGCTGGCTGCGCCTCTCGTTCTGGCCCTGCGTGGGCTACATGGCCATCGGCAAGTTCCTGCGCTACCTGTTCTACGTGGGCGGCCTGTATTGGGCGCTGCCCGGGGCCTGGGTGCCGATTTGACCCCCCGCCCGTGGCCTGCAGCAGCGCTCGGCCGGTGTCGCGTCATGCGCGGCTGGGGCAACGTCAGCCCGCAGCCTCGGTGCGGGGCCAGAATGCACCCTTTCGTGCCCGGCTGAAACAGCACCACTCCCATGACCAACCGCACACCTGCCTATGACGACCTGACAACGACCTGGACGCGGATGCACCATTTCGGGCATCTGCAGTCCATCGCCGGCTGGGACCAGGCCGCGAACATGCCCCCCAAGGGCAACGAGGCCCGCGCCGCGGCGATGGCCGAGATGTCGGCGCTGCTGCACCGCATGCGCACCGACCCCGAACTGCCCACCCAGCTGCAACGCGCCGAACAGGAAGACCTGACACCATTGCAGCGCGCCAACGTGCGCGAGATGCGCCGCCAATGGCACGGCTCCAACGCATTGCCGGAATCGCTGGTGCAACGCCAGCGCCTGGCCACCGCGCGCTGTGAACATGCCTGGCGCCAGCAACGCCCGGCCAACGACTGGCAAGGCTTCCTGGGCAACTTCCGTGAAGTGCTGAAGCTGGCGCGTGAAGAGGCCGAGTTGCTGTCGCAGCAGATGGGCGTGCGCAAGTACGACGCCATGATGGACCGCTTCGAGCCGGGCATGACCTGCGCCGAGGTCGACCGCGTGTTTGGTGAGGTGCGGCAGTGGCTGCCCGGGCTGATCCAGCAGGTCATCGACAAGCAGACGCAACAAGACCGCGAACAACCCCTGATCCAGCCCGTGGGGCCCTTTTCGCTGGCCGCGCAACGCCAGCTGTGTGAACAGGTGATGCGCATGCTGGCCTTCGACTTCGACGGCGGCCGCCTGGACGTGAGCACACATCCTTTCTGTGGCGGCGTGCCCGAAGACGTGCGCATGACGACCCGCTTTCGCGAAGACGAATTCCTGGGCAGCCTGATGGGCACCGTGCACGAAACCGGCCACGGCCGCTACGAACAGAACCTGCCGCGTGAACTGCTGGGCCAGCCGGTGGCCGAAGCGCGATCGATGGCGCTGCACGAAAGCCAGAGCCTGAGCTTCGAGATGCAACTGGGCAGCCACCCGGGCTTCGTCCAGCAGCTGGCACCGCTGGTGACGGCGGCCTTTGGTGCCCAGCCGGCCTTCGAACCGCACAACCTGCACCGCCTGATGACGCGCGTGAAGCGCGGCCTGATCCGTGTGGACGCCGACGAGGTGACCTACCCGGCGCACATCATCCTGCGCTATGAGATCGAACGGCCGCTGATCGAAGGCGAGATCGAGCCCGAAGACGTGCCCGCACTGTGGGACGGCCTGATGCAGGAGCTGCTGGGCCTGGACACACGAGGAAACTACAAGGACGGGCCGCTGCAGGACGTGCACTGGCCCGAAGCGCTGTTCGGCTACTTCCCCTGCTATTCGCTGGGCGCGATGTATGCCGCGCAGTGGTTTGGCGCGATGCGGCGCGCCATGCCCGACCTGGACCATCAGATCCAGGCCGGCAACCTGGCACCGGTGTTCGGCTGGCTGCAGCAGCACATCTGGAGCCAGGGCAGCATCTGGACCACCGACGAACTGGCCGTGCGTGCCAGCGGCGAACGCTTGAACCCGGCGCACTTCAAGGCACACCTGCAGGCGCGTTACCTGTAAGGCTCGGCGGCGGCGGGGCCCGCCACGCCGTACAGCCAGCCTGCTTTGCAACAGCGCCACGCCCGCCGCACGGGTCACGGGCGCATACTCGCCGGCTCTTGCCACAGCACGCGCAGCCTGCAGACCCGGCCGCACCCCGCAGCCATGCCGGCCGGATATCAGACCCGAGAACTCAGCGTCACCGTGCAAGGTGTGGCCGATCTGCGTGTGCGCCTGCTGCAGGACAACCAGCAGTTCAGCGACCCCGCGGGCACGGCAGGCGGCCTGGGCATTTCATCGGCCGCGTGGCCGATGTTCGGGCAGCTGTGGCCCTCGGGCGCCCACCTGGCCGCGTCGATGGCAGCGCATGTGCTGCTGCCGGGCCAGCGCATCCTGGAAGTCGGCTGCGGCCTGGCGCTGGCCAGCCTGGTGGGGCACCGGCGCGGCGCCGACATCACGGCCAGCGACTGCCACCCGCTGGTGGCGCCGTTCCTGGCCGCCAATCTGTTGCTCAACGGCCTGCCGGCGATGAAATACCGCCATGCCGAATGGGACGGCGCCCGCGCGCCGGCGCAAGGTAATGACGAAAACATTTCGCAGCACTACGAACTCATCATCGGCAGCGACGTGCTGTACGACCGCGATGCCAGCACGGCCCTGGCGGCCTTCATCGAGCGCCACGCCACGCCCGCAGGCGAGGTGTTGATCGTCGACCCCGAGCGCGGCAACCGGCCGGTTTTCACGAAACGGCTGCAAGACATCGGCTACACGGTGACGCAGAGTTTGATCGTCAGCCCTGCCGGCGCTGGTGCCGCAGCCTACCGCGGGCGCATGTTGCGCTACAGCCGGCTCTAACCCAGCTGTATGCCCAGGGCCAGGCTGCCCAGGTGCGATTGCGCGACGGCCAGCAGATGCCGCACGCCGTTTGCCGAACACTCAGCAAAGGGGCGCTTCAGCTGGAAGCCGACGGCTTGCAGCGCAGCTTGCGGTAGACGGTGTTGCGGCTGACCCCCAGCTGCCTGGCCGCCTGGGCAATGTTGCCCTGCGCAGAGGCCACGGCGGCGCGTATGGCCTGCAGTTCCAGGTGCTGCAAAGACGACCCTGCAGCCGCTGCGGGCGCCATCGCTGGCGCCGCCCGGCTTGGCACGGGCTCAGCCGCCAAAGCGGCGGCCACCACGTCGACACGGTCGCGAGCATGGTGGAGCAGGTCGTCGGGGAAGTCGTCGGGGAAGTCGTCGGGCAGGTGTTCGGGCGTGATCAAGCCGTCCTGCCCTGCCAGAACGGCCGCCGTGCGCAGCACGTTGTACAGCTGGCGCAGATTGCCTGGCCAGGTGCAGCGCTCAAACAGGGCCCGTGCCTGGGCCGACAGGTGCAGACAGCGGCCGTCGCCGCCAGCGTCCAGCATGCGCCGCACCAGTGCGGCCAGGTCGGTGCGCTCGCGCAACGGCGGCAGCGTCACGACCAGACCATTGAGGCGGTAGTACAGGTCCTCACGAAAGGCCTTGGCCTCGATCTTCTCGCGCAACTTGTGGTGCGTGGCGCAGATGATGGCCACGCTTACCGGCACCGACCGCGCGCTGCCCAGCGGCGTCACCTGGCGCTCTTGCAGCACACGCATCAGCTGGGTTTGCAGGGGCAGCGGCATGTCGCCGATTTCATCCAGAAACAGGGTGCCGCCATGCGCCTGCAGGATCTTGCCCACGGCGCCCCTACGGCGGGTACCGCTGTAGACACCCTCTGCGTAGCCGAAGAGTTCGGCTTCGATCTCCGGTTCGGGAATCGACGCGCAGTTCACCACCACGAAGGGTTGCCGGCTGCGCAGCGAATCCTGGTGAATGGCGCGCGCCAGCCATTCCTTGCCGGTGCCGGTGTCGCCCAGCACCAGCACCGGGATGTCACGGTCGAGCACCCGCTGCAGCTTGGCCACCACGCCCGCCATCTGCGGGTCGCCGGTCAACAGGTGCGCCAATCCCGGCGAGACCGCGGCTTCCTGGCGGTCGCCGGCGGCAGACCCGGCCCCGGTCCACGCACCGCCGGCCAGCCGTGGGCGTTCACCGCCAGCCGGCAAGCCGTCGGCGCTGCCAGCGATCAGGGGCGCAGCAGATCCACCGTCACGCCACAACGGCGAATTGAAGCGGGCATGCAGATACAGCGGGTTGCCGCGCTCGGTGCGCACCGCCATCGGGGTGGCCAGCGGCGAACGGAACCGGTCCACCAGTGCAGCCACCGTGGTGCCGAACAGCGACTCCGGGCTTTGCATGCGCAGCGCAGCGCCCGACAGGCCCAGCTGTTCCAGCGCGCCGCGATTGGCGCCGGTGATGCGGCCCTCGGGCGAGATGGCCAGGATGCCTTCCATCAGCGTGCCAATGAATTCCGGCCGGCTGTGGAAATGCAAGCGAAGGGCATTGCGAAAGTCGTCGCTGAGCCAGTGGTTTTCGATCATGCGCGCCGACATGCGCACCAGCCCCATGGTGTGCTGGTGGTAGCTGCGGTGGTCGCCGGTGACGTCCAGCACGCCCAGGATGTTGCCGCGCGGATCCAGGATGGGCGCGGCCGAACAGGTAAGGAAGTGGTTGGCGTGCATGAAGTGTTCGTCGGCATGCACGAGCGTGGGCACCTCCTCGATCAGCGCGGTGCCAATGGCGTTGGTGCCCTTGCTGGGCTCGGCCCAGTTGACGCCAGGCTGCAACGCCACCTGGGACGCACGCGACAGGAAGTCATCGTCGCCGATGGAGTGGATGATCGTGCCCGCGGCATCGCACAGCACCACCATGCTCTGGGTGCCGGCGATCTGGTCGAACAGCATTTCCATCACCGGCGCGGCATGGCTGTACAGGCGCTGATTGCGTTCACGCACCACGGTCAGGTCTGCCCGCCCCAGGGGTGCGAAATCGGTTCTTTCGATGCGCGACAGGCCCAAGGCGGCGCAGCGTTCGTGCGACTGCTCAATGACATCGACATGCGCCGACGGCAACGCCAGCGACGACGCTATGGGCCGCGATCGGTCAACATCGCGCGGGGTGCGCCGGCGCACAGGGGCAGAGTCTGGCGGCATCCCGCCGATGTTACGTCCGCTTCAGGCCATCGCCGCTTGCGCCGCCAGCACCTCCACCCGCACCGCCTCGGTGAGTTCGGCCTTCAAGGCGCTGAAGGCCGGCGTGGTCTTCACGGAATAGTGGCGCGGGTGCTCCAGCGGCACCACGTGGTCGAGCTTGATGCGCCCCGGCCGCGCGCTCATCACCACCACGCGCGTGCCCATGAACACGGCCTCGTCGATGTCGTGCGTGACAAACAGCACCGTCTTGCGCTCAGCCTCCCAGATACCCAGCAGCAGCTCCTGCATCAGTTCCCGCGTCTGGTGGTCCAGCGCACCGAAAGGCTCGTCCATCAACAGCATGCGCGGGTTGTTGGCCAGCGCACGCGCCAGCGCGGTGCGCTGCTGCATGCCACCCGACAGCTGCTTGGGGTAGTGGTTGGCAAAGCCCTTCAGCCCCACCTTGGACAGAAAGCCGTGCGCCACGTCCAGCTGCTGCGCACGCGGCATGCCGCGTTCAAGCAGGCCGAAGCACACGTTGTCCAGCACCGTCAGCCACGGGAACAGCGTGTAGCTCTGGAACACCATGCCGCGGTCGGCGCCGGGGCCGCTGATGCGCTGGCCTTCCAGCAGCACCTCGCCGGCGGTCTGCACGTCCAGCCCGGCGACGATGCGCAGCAGCGTGCTCTTGCCGCAGCCGCTGGGCCCCAGGATGGTGACGAAGTCGTTTTCGGCCACGTCCAGGTCGGTGGCCTGCAAGGCCAGCGTGGTGTCGAAACGGCGTTCGACGCCGCGCACCTGCAAAAAGGGTTTGTTCATGTCCTGCCCATCACCGACCCAGCTGGGCCCAAGGAAAGAGCCGCCGGTTGAGCCACTTGAAAAACAGGTCGCTGGCCAGACCGATGAGACCGATGACGATGATGCCGAAGATGATCTGGTCGGTGGCCAGCAAGGCCTGGCTGTCGGTGATCATGTGCCCGATGCCGCTGGACGCGCCGATGAGCTCGGCCACGATGACGTAGGTCCAGGCCCAGCCCAGCACCATGCGCAAGGTCTCGGCAATCTCTGGCGCGGCCCCCGGTATCAGTACCCGCCGCACCAAGCTGCTGTCGCTGCTGCCCAGCGTGTAGGCCGCCTCCACCAGGTCGCGCCGCGTGTTGCCCACCGTCACCGCAATCATCAGCACCAGTTGGAAGAAGCTGCCGATGAAGATGACGCTGAGTTTCTGCGCTTCGCCGATGCCCACCCACAGGATCAGCAGCGGGATGAAGGCGCTGGCCGGCAGGTAACGCGCAAAGCTGACGAAGGGTTCGAAGAAGGCCTCGATGGGTTTGTAGGCGCCCATCAGCACGCCCAGCGGCAGAGCAAGCGCTGCGGCGATGACGAAGCCGCCCAGCACACGCCACACCGTCATGCCGATGTCCTTGGCAAAGCCCATCTCGGTCAGCAGCGTGTAGCCGCTCCTCACCATCTGCAGCGGGTCGGCCAGGAAGGTCTTGCTGACAAAGCCGCCAAACGTGGCCGCGGCCCACACCGCCACGAAGAGCACGAAGAAGCTGACGCCGAGCATCACGCGGGTGCCCGGCGCCACGGGCGTCAAAGGCCGCATCGATGGCTTACTTGATGAACCGAGCGTCGGCCAATTTGCTCAGGTCGGGCACCGACCTGATGATGCCCGCGGCCAGCAGCAGGTCGGCCGCTTCCTTGCTGAACTGCGCATGTTCACCGGCAAAGAACTTCTGGTTCGCGGCCTTGTCCTGCCAGCGCAGGTACTTCTGCGAGCCCTCGAAGGCTTCGCCGGTCTGTTTGACGTCGGCGCCCATGATCTCGAAGCTCTTCTTCGGGTCGGCCTTGATCATCTCCAGCGCCGCGAAGTAGCCATCGGCCAGGCCCTGGGCCGCCTTCGGGTTGTCGGCCAGGAACTTGGGCGTGCAGCCGAAGGTGTCCATCACCATCGGGTAGTCGAGCGTGGTCGCGATGATCTTGCCGGCCTCGGGCTTGGCGCGCACTGCGCTCAGGTAGGGCTCGTAGGTCATGCCGGCGTCGACCTGCGCGGCGCCGGCGATGAAGGCATTCGCGGCGGCCTGCGGCTCGAGGTTGACGACGGTCA
>JANOZF010000117.1:0-36878 GCA_031429255.1 Rubrivivax sp. | reverse complement strand
CCTTCGCTCGAACACCCTGGGTCGATGGAGAAGGGCTGGCGAGCGGGCATTTCAGGACGGTGTGCGTTGTGCCTCGTCTGGCGGTGTCTTGAAGCCGGGCAGCAACTGCGTGGCGATGAGTTTGAGTTCGTGGCCGATCGCATCGCCGTCGGCGGGACGGTTGGCGGGCGACTTGGCCAGCAGACTGCGCAGCAGGTCGGCCAAAGCATCGGGCAGGTCGGGACGCACCCTGTCAAGTTCGGGCACGGGATCGTGCGCCACCTGACGCAACAACTCACCCATCGACTGCCCTTGATAGGCCGGCTGACCCGTCAGAAGCTCAAACAGCGTCACACCCAATGCGTAGAGATCGGTGCCGGGCGTGGGCACCATGCCGGCCAGCTGTTCGGGCGCCATGTAGGCCGGCGAGCCCAGCAACATGCCGGTGGCGGTGTTCATGCCGTCAACCAGGCGGGCGAGTCCGAAGTCGGTGAGTTTGACGGTGTTGGTGGGCCAATCGACCAGCACATTGGCAGGCTTGACGTCGCGGTGCACGACGCCGCGACGGTGGGCGTGTGCCAGGGCCCTGGCTATGCGTTCACAGACCTGCAGCACCAGGCCTTCGGGCAGCAGCCGCGGCGGCCGCGTGTAGCGACCAAGCTCGGCGCCCGGCACGGGTTCCATCGCGAGCCAGCCCAAGCCGGATTCGGCGCCCGCGCCGTGAACGGCCACTATGTCGGGATGTCGAAGTGCTCGCGCGGCTGCTGCCGTCTCGAGAAAGGATTTCTCCGTCTGGGCGGCAGACTCGTCCGTGGGCAAGGGTATGAGCTTGAGTGCGACCAGCTTGGTGGTCCCTGACGGACTGGCCAGGTAGACCGTGCCGTGCATTCCACTGCCCAGCAGCCGGTGAATCAGGTGCCCGGCCACCGTGTGGCCGGGTGCCCACACGGCGGGGTGGGTCATGAAATCGGATCAGCCGCGCTCGTTGGCATGGCTTTCAGCCGGCCGCGCGCTGTGTTTCCTGCGCCGGGCCAGCCATTGGCCCACCAGCACCACGCCTATCGCGCCGGCCAGCTCGATGACGGTGGTCTGCGCCCCGCCCAGGTGACCAAAGAACCCTTCAAAGGCCTTGTCGTGCACCAGCATCTCGCCCGCCACGAAGCCCAGCAAGGCGGCGCCCAGGGTGATGATGATGGGGAACTTTTCCATCACCGTCATCAACAACTGGCTGCCGGCAATGATGAGTGGTATCGACAGTCCAAGGCCGATCAGCAGCAATGGCATCCGAGCTGCGGGCGGCCCGCTCTGGGCTGCAGCCGCCACGGCAATGACGTTGTCCAAGCTCATCACCAAGTCTGCAATCAGGATGGTGCGGACCGCCACCCAGAGATTGGACGAGGATTTGATGCCGTCCTCATTCTCGTCTTCGGGCACCAGCAGCTGCACGCCGATCCAGAACAGCAACACGGCGCCGATGATCTTCAGGTAGGGATAGCCCAGCAGCTCCACCGCGAAGATGGTCAGCACCACGCGCATCACGATGGCGGCAGCGCTGCCGCCCATCACGGCCTTGGTGCGCTGGCTCGGCGGCAGGCTGCGCGCGGCCAGCGCAATGACCACCGCGTTGTCGCCTGACAGCAGGATATTGACCCAGATGATCTTGGCCAGTGCCACCCAGAAAGCCGAGTCGTTGAGGTAGTCCATGGTGCCTCCTAGCCAAAGGATCCACCAGTTTGGCTGGTGTACAGAATTGCCAGCGAGTTTATGGGGGGGTCAGACCTGTGGGTCTGCGGGAATTACATAGGCAGAGGGGCCGCAGGGCCTGTTAAGACCGGCAGCCCCTCTTTGAAATACCCGCAGTGGCTTACAGCATGCCCTTGAGCAGGCGGGCCATTTCCGAAGGGTTGCGCGTGACGGTGAATCCGCACTCTTCCATGATGGCGAGCTTGGCATCTGCCGTGTCGGCGCCGCCACTGATGAGGGCGCCTGCGTGGCCCATGCGTTTGCCCGCCGGTGCCGTGACGCCGGCGATGAAGCCCACGATGGGCTTCTTCATGTTCTTCTGGCACCAGCGCGCGGCTTCGGCCTCATCGGGGCCACCGATCTCGCCGATCATGATGACGGCGTCGGTGTCGGGGTCTTCATTGAACAGGCGCATCACGTCGATGTGCTTCAGGCCGTTGATGGGGTCGCCGCCGATGCCGACCGCGCTGCTCTGGCCCAGGCCGATTTCGGTGAGCTGTGCCACGGCTTCATAAGTCAGCGTGCCCGAGCGTGACACCACACCGATGCGCCCCTTGCGGTGGATGTGTCCGGGCATGATGCCGATCTTGATCTCTTCAGGGGTGATCAGACCGGGGCAGTTCGGGCCCAGCAGCAGGGTCTTCTTGCCACCGGCGGCTTCCTTCTTCAGCATGCGGTTGCGCACTTCCAGCATGTCCTTCACGGGGATGCCTTCGGTGATGCAGATGGCCAGGTCCAGGTCGGCTTCGACGGCTTCCCAGATCGCGGCCGCCGCGCCCGCGGGCGGCACGTAGATCACGCTGACGGTGGCGCCCGTGGCCGCCTTGGCTTCCTTGACGCTGGCATGGATGGGAATGCCCTCGAAGGTTTCGCCGGCTTTCTTGGGATTGACGCCCGCCACAAAGCAGTTCTTGCCGTTGGCATAGCCCTGGCAGCCCTTGGTGTGGAACTGGCCGGTCTTGCCGGTGATGCCTTGGGTGATGACCCGGGTGTCTTTGTTGATGAGGATGGACATGTCTTGTTCTCCGGGGCTTAACGAACGGCGGCGACGATCTTGGTGGCCGCTTCGGCCATGGTGTCGGCGCTGATGATGGGCAGGCCCGACTCCTTGAGCATCTTCTTGCCCAGGTCTTCGTTGGTGCCCTTCATGCGCACCACCAGCGGCACGCTCAGGTTCACGGCCTTGCACGCTGCGATCACGCCTTCGGCGATGGTGTCGCACTTCATGATGCCGCCGAAGATGTTGACCAGGATGCCCTTGACGTTCTCGTTCTTGAGCATGATCTTGAAGGCCTCGGTGACCTTCTCGGCGGTGGCGCCGCCGCCGACGTCCAGGAAGTTGGCCGGTTCACCGCCAAAGAGCTTGATGGTGTCCATCGTGGCCATGGCCAGGCCAGCCCCGTTGACCAGGCAGCCGATGTTGCCGTCCAGGCTGATGTAGCTGAGGTCGAACTTGCTGGCTTCGACCTCGGCCGGGTCTTCTTCGTCGAGGTCGCGGTAGGCCACGATCTCGGGGTGGCGGAACAGGGCGTTGCTGTCGAAGTTGAACTTGGCGTCCAGCGCCTTGATGTTGCCGTTGCCTTCCAGGATCAGCGGGTTGATCTCGGCCAGCGAGGCATCGGTGTCCATGTAGCAGGTGTAGAGCTTCTTCAGCACGTCCATCGCCTGCGCCTGGCTGGCGCCGGGGACGCCGATGCCTGCGGCCAGTTCCAGCGCCTGTGCGTCGGTCATGCCGACGAGCGGATCGATGTAGACCTTGAGGATCTTCTCGGGGGTGTTGTGGGCTACCTCCTCGATGTCCATGCCGCCTTCGGAGCTGGCCATCATGGCCACCTTTTGCGTGGCGCGGTCGGTGAGCGCTGCAACGTAATACTCTTTCTTGATGTCCGCGCCTTCTTCAACCAGCAGGCGTCGCACCTTCTGGCCCTCGGGACCGGTCTGGTGCGTCTTCAACTGCATGCCCAGAATCTGCTCGGCCAGTGTCTTGACCTCATCCTGGCTTCGGGCCAGCTTCACGCCGCCGCCCTTGCCGCGGCCGCCAGCGTGGATCTGGGCTTTGACGACCCAGACCGCGCCCCCCAGCTTCTGGGCTGCTTCCTGGGCCTCGCGCACGTTGAAGGCTGCATAGCCTCTGGGCACGGGCACACCGTGTGCGCGCAGCAGTTCCTTGGCTTGGTATTCGTGGATCTTCATAGTGGTTCCTGGCTCGCTCGGGGATGAAAGGGGGTATGTCTAGGCCGCGGCTGAGACGGTGTCGGGCGGCGGCCCGCCTTGTGCGCAGCTGGTGGCTTCCATCGGCCGGCGCCAAGCGGTGCGGTTGCTGCCCGATGACGAATTCGACGTGCGGCGGCACAGGCCGGGGGCGGGGCTCCACGCGCACGCTTTCGCTGCGCAGCCGCGGCGGCATTCGAGCAGGCGACGATGCGCCGCAGCGGAAGGAGTCATGGGTGCTGTGCACGCAGCGGGTCCGGGCCATTGGGTGGCTGGCTCCGCAGGGCGGCTGTGACGGGACTACAGCTAATTTAGCATGCTGCTGTGCAACAGAAGCTTACGGCGCGACGCGGAGCGGCGCTGCGTTGCTGGCTGTGCCACGCGCCAGTGGCGTCGTGGGCTCAGGCCGGGTGGGCTGCGGGCGTTGGTTGCGTGCTGGCAGCACCGGCGGCGGGATGGACCGGCGCCTTCAATCGGTTTCCAAGCCGCCGCGAACGATGCGCCGAACGACATCGCTGTCGAATCCTCTGGCGGTCAGGAAACGAATCTGTCGGGCGCGCTGAGCCTGGTCTTGGCTGGCTTCACCAAAACGCCGGCGCCACAGGCTGAGCGCGCGTTCGAACTCGGTGTCTCTGGTCTGGCTGACGGTGTGAGCCACCAACTCGGCTTCCAGCCCCTTGGCTTGAAGCTGCTGCCGCAGGCGGTGTACGCCGTAGCGGCTGCTCTTGCTTCGCGCCACGGATTCGGCGGTGCGGGCGTCGCTTTGCAAGCCGGCTGCGACCAGGTCGTCCAGCACCTTTTCGATGTCGATGCTGTGCTTCGCGTTTTCAGCGTCAACTTCGTCTTCAGTGGCTGCCTCCGCGCCTTCGCCCGGTGTTGCCTGACTCTGGCGCCGTAGCTGGGCGGTGTGGCGGCGCAGCTTTTTTTGCAGTTCAGCCCGTGAATGCTCTCGCTGTGAAAGACATTGCAGGGCTTTGCCCTTCAATGAGAGTGAGCCGAACGACATGGGGACGCAGCCTTAACGACCTGCAAGCCCGCCGTGCCGTCAGGATTGCGACTCGCCGCCCGTTTGCAGCGGAATGCCCATGCTTTCGCGCACCTTGTTTTCGATCTCCCGTGCGACGTCTGCGTTCTCGCGCAGGAATTCGCGGGCGTTGTCTTTGCCCTGGCCGATCTTTTCGCCGTTGTACGCATACCAGGCGCCACTCTTTTCGAGCACATGGGCTGCCACGCCCATGTCGATGATTTCGCCTTCGCGGCTGATGCCTTCGCCGTAGAGGATGTCGAACTCGGCGGTTTTGAAGGGCGGGCTGACCTTGTTTTTGACGACCTTGACCTTGGTCTCGCTGCCGATGATCTCTTCGCCCTTCTTGATGTTGCCGGTGCGGCGGATATCCAGTCGCACCGAAGCGTAGAACTTCAGCGCGTTACCGCCCGTGGTGGTTTCGGGATTGCCGAACATGACACCGATCTTCATGCGGATCTGGTTGATGAAGATGACCATGGTGTTGGTCTTCTTGATCGAACCCGTCAGCTTGCGCAGGGCCTGGCTCATCAGGCGTGCTTGCAGGCCAGGCAGGCTGTCGCCCATCTCGCCTTCGAGTTCGGCCTTGGGGGTGAGGGCGGCCACGGAGTCGACGACGATCAGGTCGATGGAACCCGAGCGCACCAGCGCATCGACGATTTCCAGGGCTTGCTCGCCAGTGTCGGGCTGGCTGATCAGCAGGTCTTGCAGATTGACCCCAAGCTTTTGCGCGTATTGGATGTCGAGCGCGTGTTCGGCGTCGATGAAGGCGGCGGTGCCGCCGATCTTCTGCATCTCGGCAATCACTTGCAGCGTGAGCGTGGTCTTGCCCGACGACTCGGGGCCGTAGATTTCAACCACCCGGCCGCGCGGCAAACCACCGACGCCCAGCGCGATGTCCAGACCCAACGAACCGGTGGAGACCACCTGGATGTCTTCGATGACCTCGCCTTCGCCCAGGCGCATGATTGAGCCTTTGCCGAACTGCTTCTCTATTTGCGCCAGCGCCGCCTGCAGGGCTTTCGCTTTTTCGGTGTTCAGTGCTTTGACGGGTGCATCCATTGGCTTCTCCTGTGTTGGATCAGATTATGCGGCAAAAGCTGGATATGCGTACAGTCCTTTTGGGGTAACTCCTTGGGGGTCGCTCGAAACGGGGAGAGTCCAATGCAAACGGCTTGCTCGGCTTTCAGAACCAGCCGGTGCGGACTGTGGAATGTGGGGCGTGGCTTCATGGCCCGTCTCGATCAAGGTGTGATGGGCCGCGGGCCCCTGCAAAGGAGAGAAGAAGATGCGGATCCTCGTGGCTGAAGATGATCAGGTACTCGCGGATGGCCTGTTGCGTTCGTTGCGGGCCTCAGGTTATGCGGTGGATCAGGTGGGCACGGGGACGGAGGCCGATGCGGCGCTGGCTGCGCATGAGTTCGATCTGGTGATCCTCGACCTGGGCCTGCCCAAGATGCACGGCTTCGAGGTGCTGCGCAAGTTGCGGGGCCGTGGCGTGAGCGTGCCGGTGCTGATACTGACCGCGGCCGACAGTGTGGAGCAGCGCGTCAAGGGCCTGGACCTGGGGGCTGACGACTACATGGCCAAGCCGTTTTCGTTGCAGGAACTGGAAGCTCGGGTGCGGGCGCTGACGCGGCGCGGGCTGGGCACGGCCTCGAGTCTGCTCAAGCACGGGCCGCTGACCTTTGATGCCACCGGGCGCGTGGCCTATCTGAATGACCAGATGGTCGACTTGTCGGCGCGTGAGCTCAGCCTGCTGGAGGTTCTTCTGCAGCGTACGGGCCGCCTGGTCAGCAAGGACCAACTGGTGGAGCGCTTGTGCGAGTGGGGTGAAGAGGTCAGCAACAATGCCATCGAGGTCTACATCCACCGCTTGCGCAAGAAGATTGAACAAGGTCCTGTGCGCATTGCCACTGTTCGTGGTCTCGGCTATTGCCTCGAGAAGATCGCGGCCTGAACCGGCGCTGGCGCAGCCGGCGCCTTTTCCGACCGGGCCTGGGGCATGGTGAAGGCGCCGACCGTGCCGTCGGCGCCACCCGTGCACCGGGTGCAGCGCTCGCTGTTCGGCGAGATCCTGGACTGGATGCTGGCACCACTGCTGGTGTTGTGGCCGATGAGCCTGGGCTTGACCTGGGTCGTTGCACAGTCCATCGCCAACGGGCCGTTTGACCGTGAGCTGGCGGACGTGGCGCTGGCGCTGGCGCGACAGGCCACGGCGCTGGAAGCCAGCGGCGTGGCCGACATCCCGGCGGGGCGCCACCAGTTGCAGCGCACCGCAGAGCAGCTGGTGCACAACGACGACGGCGACGAGGACCATGTCTTCTTCCAGGTGCTGGGCCGCCGGGGTGAATTGCTCGCGGGCGATGCCAGTTTGACGGTGCCTGTCGACGACTTCCGCGGGCCGTCCCGGCAAGGGGTGATTTATCGCGACGATGTGCTGGGGGAGGAGCCAGTGCGGGTGGCGTACGTCTGGCTGCGCGGCCCCCTCGGCGATACGGAATCCGACGCCCTGGTGCAGGTTGCAGAGACGCTTGGCAGGCGTTCATTGCTCGCTACCGAGATCATCAAGGGCGTCATCCTGCCGCAGTTCGTGATCCTGCCTGTGGCCGTGGTGCTGGTGTGGTTTGCGCTGGCGCGCGGCATACGCCCGCTGGCCGAGCTGCAGCAGCGCATCCGGCGGCGCCAGGTCACCGATCTGAGCCCCATCGATGACGGCAACGTGCCCGACGAGGTGGTGCCGCTGGTGGCGGCCATCAACGATCTCCTGCAGCGGCTGGACGCCAGCATTGCCACCCAGCGGCACTTTCTGGCCGATGCCGCCCATCAGCTGAAGACTCCGCTGGCCGGCCTGCGCACGCAAGCCGAACTGGCCGCACGGGAAATCGAGTCGGGCAAGACCGACCCGGCCTTGCTGCGTCATTCGCTGTTGCAGATTGCGTTGTCATCACAGCGTGCCGCCCACATGGTCAACCAGCTGCTGGCGATGGCACGAGCGGAGGACGGCGGCGAGGCGCTGCGCCGTGTGCCGCTGGACCTGGCGGTGATGACGCGTGCCGTGGTTCGAGACTTCGTCTCGAGTGCCCTCGAGCGCCAGATCGATCTTGGCTATGAGGGCCCCGAAGATGCGTCGCCGCTGCGGCTGTTGGGCGAGCCGGTGCTGTTGTCGGAGCTGATCCGCAACCTGGTGGACAACGCGCTGCGCTACACGCCGGCCGGCGGCACGGTCACGGCGCGCGTTTTGCCGGACCCATTTGGTCAAGTGGTGGTGCTGCAGGTGGAAGACACGGGGCCCGGCATCGCCCCGGCTGAGCGCGAGGCGGTGTTCAGGCCGTTCTATCGGTCAACCGACGTTCAGGTGGATGGCAGCGGCCTGGGCCTGGCCATCGTGCAGGAGATCGCGCAGCGCCACGATGCGGAAGTTGAACTGACCGACGCCCGGCCGCGCAGCGGCGAAACGGAACTGCTGCCCGGCGCGATGTTCACGGTGCGCTTTCCGGCGCTGCCCGCCGCCGAGCCGTCAACCTGATGACGCCGTCTATTCGCGCGTCGCAGCTGATGACTTTGTGACAACCACGCTTCTAGGATTGCATCAGTCTTCGGCTGCGCGCCACGGACATCAGGATGCCCAGCCCCAACCCCAGCGACACCATCGCGGTGCCGCCATAGCTGACAAAGGGCAAGGGCACGCCCACCACCGGCAGGATGCCGCTGACCATGCCCATGTTGACGAAGGCGTAGCTGAAGAAGCCCATCGTCACCGCACCGGCCAGCAGCCGCGTAAAGACCGTGGGGGCCGCTGCAGCAATCATCAGGCCCCGGTAGATCAGGAAGGTGAAGGCCAGCAGCAGCACCACCACACCTGCCAGGCCGAACTCCTCGCAATAGGCGGCAAAGATGAAGTCGGTGGTGCGCTCGGGTATGAATTCGAGGTGCGTCTGCGTGCCTTGCATGAAGCCCTTGCCGGCCACGCCGCCGGAGCCGATGGCGATCATGCCCTGCAGGATGTGAAAGCCCTTTCCCAGTGGGTCGCGGGTGGGGTCGAGCAGCGTGCAGATGCGGTGCTGCTGGTATTCACGCAGCAAGGGCCAGCGCACGCCCGGCTCGCAGATGGCATCGGCGCTGAGCACCACCGCGCCAATGCCCACCAGCCCCAGCAGCAACACCGGGGTCACCAGCTTCCAGGACAGGCCGGCAAAGAACAGCACATAGATGCCGCTGGCCAGGATGAGCAGCGCAGTGCCCAGATCGGGCTGCTTGATGACCACCGCCACGGGTATTAGGAGCAGCAGCGTGGCGATGACGAAGTCGGACGCCATGCGTCGACCTTCTCGTTTCTGGAACCACCAGGCCAGCATCAACGGCATCGCGATCTTCAGGATCTCGCTGGGCTGGATGACCAGGGGCCCCAGCGCCAACCAGCGCGTGGCGCCCTTGCGTGTGATGCCGAACAGAGCCGTGGCCACCAGCAGCGCCACACCCGCCAGGTACAGCGGCACGGCCAGCTGTTGCAGCCGTTGCGGAGGTATCTGCGCCACGACAAAAAGCACCGCCAGCGCCAGCAGCATGTTGCGTCCATGGTCCTTGAAGCGGGTGCCATGGTCGTAGCCTGAGGAGTACATCGCCACCAGCCCGATGGCGGCCAGCATCAGCATGGCCAGCAACAGTGGCCAGTCGAAGCCCCGCACCAGCGTGCTCACGTGTCTCCAGCGGGAAGGTTGGTCGAAGCTGCTGGCCATGGCGGGGGTCAGCGTGCGGTGGCGGCCGGCGCGGCAGCGAGCACCGCGGTGCTGCGCTGGGCGGGCAGCGCAGCCGCAGGCCCTGGGCCCGGTGGCGCCACCAGTGGAATGTCGGTGGCTGTGCGCGGGGTGCCCACGGGCGCGCCCGATTTGCCTTCGCGCGTGAGCGCCATGTCTTCTTCGCTGGGGTACTGGCCCAGCAGCAAGTAGTCGAATACACGCCGCGCGATGGGCGCCGCAGCCTGGGAACCGAAGCCGGCGTTTTCAACCACCACTGCCAGCACGACCGTCGGCGCGTCGATGGGCGCCGCGGCGATGTACAGCGAGTGGTCCCGCTTGTGCTCTTCCAGCTTGCTGGCGTCGTAACGCTGGTTCTGCTTCACGCCCACCGCTTGCGCGGTGCCGGTCTTGCCGCCACTGGCGTAGGGCGCACCCAGAAACACGCGTGTCGACGTGCCTTCCTGCGTCACGCCGTGCAGCGCACGGCGGATCAGCTCGGTGTGTTCGGGCTTGTGCGGCAGCTTCTCCATGGCAGCACCGGCTACCGTGCGCACCTTGCTGGTGGATGAGGCCTCGACCTCGCGCACCAGACGGGGTTTGAATCGCAAGCCGCCAGAAACCAGCGTGGCCGTGGCCTGCGCCATCTGCAGCATGGTGAAATTGTTGTAGCCCTGGCCGATGCCCAGTGAAATCGTCTCGCCGGCATACCAGCGCTGCTGTTCGGGGGTCTTGTAGTAGCGGCGTTTCCAGGCGGTGGAAGGCAGCACGCCGGTCACCTCGCCCTCCAGGTCCAGGCCGGTCTTGACGCCCAGGCCGAAGGGCTCGAGCTGGTCGTGCATCAGGTCCACGCCCATCTCGTTGGCCAGCGAGTAGTAGTAGACATTGCTGCTCTTGATGATGGAGCGCGCCATGTCCACCGGCCCCACGCCGCGGTCGCCGTGGCTGCGAAAGGTATGGTTGCCGAACTGAAAGGTGCCGCCGTCGTTGATGACCGTGTGTGGGTCGCGTTTGCCCGACACCAGCGCGGCCATCGCCATGAAAGGCTTGAAGGTGGAGCCCGGCGGGTAGGTGCCTTTCAGCGCGCGGTTGAGCAGCGGCCTGTCAATGCTCTCGTTCAATTCGCGCCAACTCTCGACGTCGATGCCATCGACAAACAGGTTGGGGTCGAAGGTGGGTTTGCTGACAAAGGCCAGCACCTCGCCAGAGCGCGGGTCCAGTGCCACCAGGGCGCCGCGGCGGTCGCCAAACATGGCCTCGACCAGAGCCTGCAGCCGGATGTCCACCGACAGCACCAGCTTGTCGCCGTTGAGCGCCGGTGTGGTGCTGATGCGGCGCACGGCGCGCCCACCGGCGCTGGTTTCCACCTCCTCGAAGCCGGCGGTGCCATGCAGCTCGCGCTCGTAGCTTTGCTCGATGCCCAGCTTGCCGATGTATTCAGTGCCTTTGTAGTTGCCCTGGTCGGCCTCTTCCCAGTCCTCCATGGCCTTCTTCTCGGTCGTGTTGATGCGGCCGATGTAGCCCAGCAGGTGCGAACCCACTTCACCCAGCGGGTAGCTGCGGAACAGCCGTGCCTTGATCTCGACGCCCGGAAATCGGTAATGCTGGGCCGTGAAGCGGGCCACTTCCTCGTCGCTGAGCCGCGTGCGTATGGGCAGCGAGTCGGCGCCCTTCATCTCTTCTTGCAGACGCTTGAAGCGGCGGCGGTCCCGCGGGCCGATTTCCACCACCGTGGCGAGTTGTTCGAGCAGTGCGTCCAGGCCGCCCTGACGTTTGCGTTGGGCGGAAATTTCCAGCGTGTAGGCCGAGTAGTTGCTGGCCAGCACGATGCCGTTGCGGTCGACGATGAGGCCCCGGTTGGGCACCACCGGCACCACTGCGATGCGGTTGGCTTCAGCCTGGGTGGCCAGCTCTTCGTGGCGAAACACCTGCAGGTGCACCAGCCGCGCGGCCAGCAGCGAAAACGCGACCAGCACCAGCAGCGCCGCGGCAATGACGCGCCCGCGAAAGCTGTCCAGGTCCTGCTCGATGTTGCGCAGCTCGGTCATGGAGCCGTTGAGGGGGCCGTTGAGGGGGCCGTTGAAAGTGCCTTTCATGTCCGAATTGTCGATGCAGCGGGTCGCTTCACAAGGGCCTGTTCTGGTCGGGGTCGGGCGCGCGGCGCTGCGGCGCGAGCAGCAGCCAGTTGGCCACGGGCCACAGCAAGGCTTCGAACACGGGTGCCGCCAGCACGGTCCAGCCCGGAAACATGCCGCCAGCCAGCATGCGCACCAGCTGCGACGCCGCATGCACGGCAAAAAAGACAGGCAGGATCTGCAGCGCCTGTTCCAGCACACCGAACCACAGCAGGCGGCGGTGGATGCTGACCGCCACGTAGTTGAGCAGCGTGTAGGCCAGCGCGTGCTGCCCCAGCAAGGCGCCCTGGTTGACGTCCATCGCCAGCCCCAGCACAAAGGCCACACCCATGCCCACACGCCGCGGCTGGTGCACGGCCCAGAACATCAGCACCACCATCAACATGTCGGGCATCGCGGGCTGGCGCCCGAAAGGCAGCACGTTGAAGCCCAACGCCAGGATCAGCGTCGACGCCACGAAGAAGGGCTTGGCCGGCAACAACAGCTGGTTGGAGCCGCGCGGCATGATCATGGCGCGAACCCCTTTTCCTGCGGGCTGTTTGCGCCTGGCGGCAACGGCAGCGGCAGCCTAGCGTTCATGGCGCACTCGCCGGCTTGGCGGCACCTCGGCGGGGCGAACCCAGGGTGCGTTGGGCGGCGGGCCCTGCGACTTCCGGCGCGTCTACCGGACGCGGCGGCATCTGCGCCGCCAAGGGGGCCAGCACCAGCACATGGCGCACACCTTCGGCGGCCGCGGCAGGCTGCACCACCACGCGGGCAAAGCCGCTTTCGGAGCGCTTGGCGACGGCGACCACGCGACCGACGGCCAGCCCGGGCGGGTAGACGCCGTCCAGGCCGCTGGTGGTCAGGGCATCGCCGTTTTGGATGTCGCTGTCCACCGACAGGAAGCGCAGTTCCATGCGGCTGCCGCCACTGGTGCCACCAAAGGCCACGCTGCGCTGTTGCGTGCGCGTGTTCAGCACCGGTATCGCGGCGTCCTTGTCCACCAGCAAGGTCACCTCGGCGGTGAGCGGGTGCACCCGGGTCACCTGGCCCAGCACACCGGTTTCGTTGATCACCGGCGACCCGGCCACCACGCCGTGCTGGGCCCCGTGATCGATGAAGACACGGCGGGAATACGGATCGGCAGCCTCGTACAGCAGTTCGGCGGCCACGCTCTGCACCTGCAGTGCGGGGCGCAATTCGAGCAAGCCCCGCAGGCGCTGGTTTTCGAGCGCCAATTGTTCGGTGCGTGCGGCGCGTTCGGACAGGGCTGCCAGGCGCGCACCAGCAGCCTGGGCGCCGGTTTGCGCTTCGTGCAGGCCTTGCAGGTACTGCTGGCCGACTTGCCACAGTTGCACCGGCACGGCCAGCACACGCTGCAAAGGCATCAGTGCCATGGCAATGCCCGAACGCAGCGGGCCGACCATCTGGAAGCGCGCATCGGCCACCATCAGGAACAGGGCCAGTGCCGAGAAGAAGATCAACTTGCTCAGGGCCGAATGGCCCTGTCTGAAAAACGGCGGAGGTGCGCGGTCCAGCGTGCCGACGGGCATGGTGGCTCGTGCTGTCCCGCGGCGCCGGCTTTTCGGGTTATTCCGAAGTGAAGATCGAGCCCAGTCGGTCCATGCGCTCCAGCGCCATGCCGCAGCCTCGCACCACGCAGGTCAGCGGGTCTTCGGCCACCAGCACGGGCAGGCCGGTCTCTTCGGCCAGCAGACGGTCCAGGTCGCGCAGCAGCGCGCCGCCGCCGGTGAGCATCATGCCGCGCTCGGCGATGTCGGCTCCCAGTTCCGGTGGCGTCTGCTCGAGCGCGTTCTTCACGGCGCTGACCATCTGGTTGAGCGGGTCGGTCAGTGCTTCGAGAATCTCGTTGCTGCTGATGGTGAAGCTGCGCGGCACGCCTTCGCTGAGGTTGCGCCCCTTGACTTCCATTTCCTTGACCTCGCTGCCCGGGAAGGCGCTGCCGATGGTCTTCTTGATGGATTCGGCCGTGGGCTCGCCGATCAACATGCCGTAGTTGCGGCGGATGTAGTTGATGATGGCTTCGTCGAACTTGTCGCCGCCGACGCGGATGCTGCCCTTGTAGACCATGCCGCCCAGACTGATGACGCCCACCTCGGTGGTGCCGCCGCCGATGTCCACCACCATCGAGCCCGAGGCTTCCGACACCGGCAGGCCGGCGCCAATGGCAGCGGCCATCGGCTCTTCGATCAGGAACACGTCGGACGCGCCGGCGCCCAGCGCCGACTCGCGGATGGCGCGCCGCTCGACCTGGGTGCTGCCGCAGGGCACGCAGATGATGATGCGCGGGCTGGGCCGCAGCAGGCTGCGCGGGTGCACCATTTTGATGATCTGCTTGAGCATCTGCTCGGTGACCGTGAAGTCGGCAATGACGCCGTCTTTCATCGGGCGGATGGCTTCTATGTTGCCGGGCACCTTGCCCAGCATGGCCTTGGCCTCCTTGCCGACGGCCTGGATGGTCTTCTTGCCTTGCGGGCCCCCTTCGTGGCGGATGGCAACGACCGACGGCTCGTCGAGCACGATGCCCTTGTCGCGCACGAAGATCAGCGTATTGGCCGTGCCCAGGTCAATGGCCAGGTCGGTGGAGAAATAACGGCGCAGAGAGGCTGCAAACATGTTCAGAGGCGGTGCGGGTGACGCGCGACGCGGTGTGGTGCACCGCGGGGAAAGCGTTTCGAAACTGGACGGCGGCTGGGCCGGCGATTTAACGGTGCGCAGAGTGCTGGGGCCCCACACAAAACCAGGGCTCCAGGACACCCATGAGACAGGGACAAACAACGTCAATGGGTAACCAGGGATAATACTGCATCCCTCTGTCCACACTGCCCACGCAGCGCTGCTTTTTTGAGCAGATGCCCCTGCGCCGCAGTGCCACCACGGCACCGATTTATCCCATGGCATTGACCCCTGAAGATGTCGGCCGCATTGCCACCCTGGCGCGGCTGCAGCTCTCGAGCGACGAGTCTGAGCAGATGCTTGGCCAGCTCAATGGTTTTTTCCGCATCGTCGAGCAGATGAGCGCCGTGGACACGCGGGGCGTGGAGCCCTTGTACACGCCACTGTCGGCGGTGCAGGCGGTCAGCCTGCGGCTGCGTGAAGACGCCGTCACGGAATCCGACCAGCGCGCCGCCAACCAGCGCAGCGCGCCTTCGGTTGAAGACGGCCTTTTCCTGGTGCCCAGGGTGATCGAATGAGTGGCGAGGCTCCCTCCATCGCCGAGCTGGGTGTCGCCGACTTGGCGCGTGCCATCGCCCAGGGCCGGTTGTCCAGCGTGGAGGCCACGCAGGCGCTGCTGGCCGGCATCGATGCGCGACCGGATCTGGGCGCCTTTCTGGCCGTCAACCCCGACTTTGCGCTGGCCCAGGCCCGCCAGGCCGACCAGCGCCGCACGCAGGGGCTGGCGGGCCCGCTGAACGGCGTGCCGCTGGCGCACAAGGACATCTTTGTCACCGACTTTTCAGCCTCGGGGCTGCCCACCACGGCGGGCTCGAAGATGCTGGCCGGTTACGCCAGCCCTTTTGACGCCACCGTGGTGACGCGGTTGCAACAGGCGGGCACGGTGACGCTGGGCAAGCTGAACTGCGATGAATTCGCGATGGGATCATCCAACGAGAACTCGGCATTTGGCCCGGTGCGCAACCCCTGGAACCTGCAGCGCATCCCCGGCGGCTCATCCGGCGGCAGCGCCGCTGCCGTGGCGGCGCGGCTGATACCGGCGGCCACCGGCACCGACACCGGCGGCTCCATTCGCCAACCCGCCAGCTTCACCGGCATCACCGGGATCAAGCCCACCTATGGTGTGTGTTCGCGTTACGGCATGGTGGCTTTTGCATCCAGCCTGGACCAGGCCGGCCCGATGGCGCGCAGCGCCGAAGACTGCGCCATGCTGCTGTCGGCGATGGGCGGTTTCGATGAGCGCGACGCCACCAGCGCGCAGCGGCCGGCGCAAGACTATGCGGCGCTCTTGCATGCGCCGCGACCCGGCGCCACGGCGGCCCAGCCCTTGCTGGGCCTGCGCATCGGGCTGCCGACCGAGTTCTTCCCCGCCGCGCTGTCGGGCGACGTGGCCGACGCCGTGCGCGCCGCGCTGTCCGAGTTGCGCAAACTCGGCGCCACGCTGGTGGACGTCACACTGCCGCGCACCGAGCTGTCGATACCGGTGTACTACCTGATCGCGCCGGCCGAGGCCAGCTCCAACCTGGGTCGTTTCGATGGTGTGAAATTCGGTCACCGCGCGGCCCAGTACGGCGACTTGCTGGACATGTACCGGAAGACCCGGGCCGAGGGTTTTGGTCCCGAGGTGAAGCGCCGCATCATGATCGGCACCTACGTGCTTTCGCATGGCTATTACGATGCCTACTACCTGCAGGCACAGAAGTTGCGCCGCATGATTGCCGATGACTTCCAGGCCTGCTTCCAGCGCTGCGACCTCATCGCCGGCCCTGTGGCACCCACCGTGGCCTGGAAGTTGGGCGACAGGGCCGATGACCCGGTGCAGAACTACCTGGCCGACATCTTCACGCTGCCGGCCAGTCTGGCCGGCTTGCCCGGCATGAGTGTGCCGGCCGGCTTTGCCGCGTCACCCGAAGGCGCCGGCATGCCGGTGGGCTTGCAACTGATCGGCAACTACTTCGACGAAGGCTTGCTGCTGCACGCCGCACACGCCTTGCAGCAGGCGACAGACCATCACCTGCGCGCACCCGCCGCGCAGCCTGCCAAGGTGTCGGCATGAACGCATCCGCCCTGATGAATGCGCCTGCGCTGACGCGGGGTTTCGAGGTCGTCATCGGCCTGGAAACGCACGCCCAGTTGTCCACCGTCAGCAAGATCTTCAGTGGAGCGTCGACGCACTTTGGCGCCGCGCCCAACACGCAGGCCTGTGCGGTGGACCTGGCTTTGCCGGGCACGCTGCCGGTGATGAACCGTGGCGCTGTCGAGCGCGCCATCTGCTTCGGCCTGGCCGTGGGTGCCAAGGTGGCGCCGGTGTCGATCTTTGCGCGCAAGAACTACTTCTATCCCGACCTGCCCAAGGGCTACCAGATCAGCCAGTACGAGATCCCGGTGGTGCAGGGTGGAAGGGTGGACTTCATGCTCGACGGCGTGGCCCGCAGCGTGCGGCTGACGCGCGCGCACCTGGAAGAAGACGCGGGCAAGAGCCTGCATGAAGCCTTCGTCGGTGCCACCGGCATCGACCTGAACCGTGCCGGCACGCCGCTGCTGGAAATCGTTTCCGAGCCCGACATGCGCAGCAGCGCCGAGGCGGTGGAATACGCCAAGGCAATGCATGCGCTGGTGGTCTGGCTGTCCATCTGCGACGGCAACATGCAGGAAGGCAGCTTCCGCTGCGACGCCAACGTGTCGGTGCGTCGCCCGGGCGCGGCTTTGGGCACGCGGCGCGAGATCAAGAACCTGAACAGCTTTCGCTTCCTGCAGCAGGCCATCGATTTCGAGGTGCAGTGGCAGATCGACCGCATCGAAGACGGCCTGTCCATCGAACAGGCCACCGTGCTGTTCAACCCCGACACGGGCGAGACTCGGGCCATGCGCAGCAAGGAAGACGCGCACGACTACCGTTACTTCCCCGACCCCGACCTGCCGCCGCTGGTGATCGAGCCCGCTTGGGTGGAGCGTGTGCGTTCCACCATGCCCGAACTGCCGTCGGCGATGGCACGCCGCTTCGAAAAGGACGACGGCTTGCCGGCCGCCGACGCGGCGATGATGACGCAGAGCCTGCCCTTTGCCCGCACCTATGAATCGGTGCGGGACGCCTGCCAGCAACCCAAGCTGGCCGCCAACTGGCTGATGGGTGAAGTCTCGAAGCGGCTGAACGCCGATGGGCTGGCTATCGAGCGTTCGCCGGTTCCGCCACTCACGCTGGCGGCACTGATCTCACGCGTGGCTGACGGCACCATTTCCAACAACGGTGCGCGCCAGGTTTTCGACGCGTTGTGGACCGGCGAAGGCGCTCAGGTGGATGCGTTGATCGACGCGAAGGGCCTGAGGCAGATGAGTGACAGCTCGGCATTGCAGGCCATCGTGGACGAGGTGTTGAAGGCCAATGCCAAATCGGTGGAAGAGTTCCGCGCCGGCAAGGAAAAAGCCTTCAACGCACTGGTGGGCCAGGTGATGAAAGCCAGCAAGGGCAAGGCCAACCCGGCACAGGCTGGCGAGCTGTTGCGTCGGGCGCTCAGCGCATCTGCTTGACCGGGACCGAAGGCGCCGCCGGCGCGACCGGTGCGGGAGCCGCCCCGGTGCTGGCGCTCAAGGCGCCCAGCGTGCCGGGCGCAGCGCCGGCCCACAGGCGCCGCAGTCGATCGAGTTCGATGTCGTAAAGCTTGTTGATGCGTCCCAGTTCGGCCTCTTGCGTAGAGGCTGAGGACTTCTGCGCGTCCAGCGCCGCGTCGTTGGCGTCCAGGGCTGCTTTCAGCTTGGGTGGCCAGGGCTTGCCCTGGTAGAACTCGGCCTCGTTTTGCAGCGGCCTGCGTTGTTGCGCCAGGTCGCGCAGACGGATCTCGGTGGACTTGATGGCCAGGCGCACGGTGTCCAGTGCGGACTCGCGCGCGCGCTGATGCGCTGCTTCGTTCGGGTAGCGGGCCATCAGGTTGCGGTCGCGGCGCAACGCGTCCAGATGCGCCAGCTTCGCTTCGGAAGCGGCGCGATCGCGCGCTTCCACGGCCAGTCTTTCCTCGGCGGTCAAGGTGGGCGGCACGACCCTGCGCACCGAACCGTCCTGGTTCAGCACCTGCTGCTCTTTGGCGGTGCATTCCGGTATCGGCCGGTCGGCCGTCAGGCGTCGGCCCTTGCTGTCGATGCAGGTGTAGATGCCGGCCCATGCCACGGGCGCAGCCAGGCAGCAGGCCACCGCCACGGCCAGCCCCTTCAGAAACCCACCATGCCGCCCTGCAGGCTCTGCACCGCTGCACCCCATTCACACCCCGTATTGATCGCGATAAGCCTGAACCGGCGCTGCGTACGCGCTCAAGGCTGCATCGTCGCTTGTTTGCAGATACTGAAGCAGGTCTTTCAGATCGGCAATGGCAACCACATCCAGATTCAAGTTCTGTGTGACGTACTGCACCGCACTGTGCGGGCTGTCCACTCCGTTGTGTGTGGCGCGTTCCTGACGGTCCAGCGCAATGGCCACTCCGCACGGCGTGGCGCCGGCGGCTGAGATCAGTGCAACGGATTCGCGCACAGAGGTGCCTGCAGAAATGACGTCATCGATGATCAGAACGCGCCCAGCCACCGGTGCGCCGACCAGCTGGCCGCCTTCGCCATGATCTTTCGCTTCCTTGCGGTTGTAGGCAAACGGCACGTTGCGCCCGCGCCGCGCCAGTTCCACGGCCACCGCCGACGCCAGCGTGATGCCCTTGTAGGCGGGGCCGAACAACATGTCGAAGGCCAGGCCACTGTCGAGCAGACTCCGTGCATAGAATTCCGCCACACGCCCCAGCGTGGCGCCGTCGCAAAACAAGCCGGCGTTGAAGAAGTAGGGTGACAGCCGTCCCGCCTTGGTCTTGAATTGACCAAACCGCAGCACACCGGCTTTGACCGCAAACTCGACAAATTCATGCGCCAGCGGGCGGCGGTCGGCATTGTTCATCACAAGGGGTTCCTTTGGCCTTCAGACTCGTCAGCCTCAACGTCAATGGCATCCGCTCGGCGGCGAACAAGGGCTTGGTGGAGTGGGCGCAGGCTGCGGGCGCGGATTGTATGGGCGTGCAGGAGGTCAAGGCCCACCACGGTGACCTGGTTGGTCGTCTGGACAGCGTGGCTAGGCTCAAGGGGCATTTCCACTGCGCGCAGAAGAAGGGCTACTCGGGCGTGGGCCTGTACACGCGCAAGGATCCCAGCGAGGTCGTCACCGGTTTTGGCAGCGAAGAGTTCGATGCCGAGGGGCGCTGGGTCGAAGCCCGCTTCGACACGCCAACGCGCAAGCTCAGCATCATCAGCTGCTACTTTCCCAGTGGCAGCAGCAGCCCCGAACGACAGGAAGCCAAGTTCCGCTTCCTGGCGCAGATGTACCCCCACCTGCAGCGGCTGAAGGCCGAGCGAGAGTTCATCTTGCTGGGCGACGTGAACATCGCGCACCAGGCCATTGACCTCAAGAACTGGCGCAGCAACCAGAAGAACAGCGGCTTCCTGCCCGAAGAGCGCGACTGGATGACGCGGCTGCTCACCGAATGCGGGCTGGTGGACGTGTTTCGCACGCTCAACGCGAAACCCGAGCAGTACACATGGTGGAGCAACCGTGGCCAGGCCTGGGCCAACAACGTGGGTTGGCGCATCGACTACCACCTGGCCACGCCCGGGATGGCCGCCATGGCCCGGCGCGAGGCCATCTACCTGGAACAGCGCTTCAGCGACCACGCACCGCTCATCATCGACTACGCTTTCAAGCTCTGAAGCTGACTCACCCGTACAGGAGATGACGATGATCGGCTACGCCACCCTGGGCACCAACGACCTGCCGCGCGCAGTGGCTTTTTACGACGCGCTGCTGGCTGAAATCGGCGCCAAGCGGCTGTGGGACTCAGACCGCGGCGTGGCCTGGGGCGTGTCCATGACCCAGCCCAGCCTGGGCGTCGCCAGTCTCAGCCAGATGATCTGGCGCGTGGCCGAGCAGATTGCCAAGCTCAGTGAGGCTTTTGAACTGATGCCTGGCGACATCATCTATTCGGGCACCCCCGAGAACGTGGGCCCTGTGATGCGCGGCGACGTCATCGAGTGCCACATCGACCGCTTGCCCAATCTCAGCATCAAGATCGTCTGACGGTTTTGCCCCCCGAGGCCTGCCACTGGCCGTGGCTGGCGCTGCAGCGCCCGGCGCGCCCGCGGACGGGTCTGTCGAGCCCAAGCAATGCCGAGGTTGCAAAAGACGGCATAAAGCCCGTTTCCGTGTGCTTTTCAGGCTTTGGGCGTCGGGCCCAACGCCTATGCTTTCGGGCTCAGCGGCCCGTGCCCGTGCCCGTGCCCGCTCCCGCCACCGCTACCGCCAGGAACCGGCTTGGACACTCTCCGCAGAAACAACGTACACGTCTCGGGGCCGGCCGCACCGGTGCTGCTGTATGCGCATGGCTTTGGCTGCACCCAGCAGATGTGGTCGCGTATCACGCCGGCCTTTGAAACCAGCCATCGCCAAGTGCTGTTCGACTATGTGGGCAGCGGCGAATCGGACCGCAGCGCATTCAACGAATCGCGCTATGGTCAGCTGCAGGGTTACGCGCAGGACGTGATCGACGTCTGCGATGCGCTGGGGCTGCGCGAAGGCATCACCTTCGTCGGGCATTCGGTCAGTTGCAGCATCGGCATGCTGGCCTCGATAGCCCGGCCGCGGCTGTTCGAGCGACTGGTGCTGGTCGGGCCGTCACCCTGTTTCCTGAACGAGCCGCCTGACTACTTCGGGGGTTTCGAGAAAGCCGACCTCGAGGGCCTGCTGAGCTTGATGGATCAGAACTACATGGGCTGGGCCCAGTATCTGGCGCCGGTGGTGGCCGGGGCCGGGGGGGCGGAGCCGGTCGCCACGCAGTTGTCGACCAGTTTCTGTTCCACCGATCCTGCCGTGGCTCGCGTATTCGCCCGCGCCACCTTCTTCGCCGACAACCGGGCAGACCTGCCGCGTGTGCAGGTTCCCAGCCTGATCCTGCAGCACCGAAAAGATGCGCTGGCTCCACTGGGCGTGGGTGAGTACCTGCACCAGCATCTGCAGGGCAGCACGCTGAAGGTGCTGGACGTGGACGGCCATTGCGGCCACATGAGCCACCCCGATCTGGTCGTCGAAGCCATGCGCCAGTACCTGGGCCTGGCCGCAGGCCCAGCCCGGGCATGAGTCGGTACCGTTCGAGCGCTGGCTCGAGGTGAGTCAAGCCATGGAACCGCTGGACCAACTGCCCTGCGCCGTGCTGGTTACAGACTCCGACGGCCACGTGCTGGCCAGCAACGAGGACTTGCGCGCGTTGGCTGCTTCGCCCAGCTGCACGCGTGTGGGCGCTTCCATGGACGGGCTCTTTTCCGCGCCCAGCCGCATCTTTCTGCAAACCCACTGCTGGCCCCTGTTGTTGCGCGAGGGCCGCTTGTCCGAGGCCTTCTTGCAGCTGCGGTCGGTGTCCGGACAGGTGGTGCCGGTGCTCGTGAATGGCCGCCGCGGCACCTATGAAGGCCGCGAGAGCTTTTACTGGACCTTGTTCGTGGCCAGCGAGCGGCAGCGTTTTGAAGCCGCCGTGCTCGACGCCCGACAGCGCGCCGAAGATGCAGCCCGATCGCTGGCCATCAGCGAGCGCTTCACACGCTCGGTGACCGACGCCATCCCGGGGCTGGTGGCCTACTGGGACAAGGACCTGCGGTGCCGCTTTGCGAACAGGGCCTATCTGGAGTGGTTTGGCAAGGGTGCCGATGTCCTGGTGGGCAGCCACCTCCGGGACCTGCTGGGTGGTGCCTTGTACGACGAGATCGAGTTGCACATCCAGGCCGCCTTGAGGGGTGAGCCGCAGCAGTTCGAAAGGCTCATCACCAAGGCCAATGGCGAGGTCAGCCACGCCTGGGCCCGCTACGTGCCCGAGGTCGTCGACGGCGTCGTGCTGGGCTTCCTGGCGGTGGTCAGCGATGTCACGAACCTGAAGCAAACCGAGGCCGCGTTGCGCGTGGAGATGGAAGGCCGCGAGGCCGCGCACGAACTGCTGAGCCACAGCAGCAGTGCTTTGCAGCAGGCGCAGCGGCTGGGCCACATCGGCAGCTGGGCCTGGCAGCTGCAGGGCGACGTGTTCAGCTGGTCTGACGAGCTGTTCAGGATCCTGGGCTGCGACCCGGCGCAAGGCACGCCCGGTTATGCGGCACAGGCGCAGCTCTATCTGCCCGAGAGCTATGCGCGACTGCAACACGTGGTGCAGGTGGCGCTGCAAACCGGAGAGCCGTACACCCTGGAAATGGCCTACCGCCGGCCCGATGGCGTACAAGGCTGGGTCGAGGCGCGGGGTGAGGTCGTGCGTGACGCGCAGGCTCAGGTCTCGGGCTTGCAAGGCACGGTGCAGGACATCACCGAGCGCAAGCGCATCGAGACCGCATTGGTCACCGAGAGCCTGCGCATGGCCAACATCATCGAAGCGACCCAGGTGGGCACCTGGGAATGGAACGTGCAGACCGGGCAGGTCAAGCTGAACCAGCGCAGCGCCGCGATGCTGGACTACAGGCTGGATGAACTGGGCGACCAGACCATTGAGCTGCGCCAACAGAATACGCACCCAGACGACCACCGCCAGTCGGTGGCTGCGGTCAAGCAGCACTTTGCCGGACTGAGCGAGGTCTATGAAAGCGAAGCGCGCATGCGCCATCGCGACGGGCATTGGGTGTGGATCCTGGCCCGTGGCCGTGTCATGACGCGCACGGCTGCCGGCGAGCCCGAGTGGATGTTTGGCACCCATCTGGACATCACGCAGCGCAAGGTGCACGAGGAGGCGCTGCGCAAGAACCAGGACCTGCTCGACCGCACCGGCCGCCTGGCCGGCGTGGGGGGCTGGGAGTTTGACGTGCTGGCTGCTTCCTTCAGCCTGTCGGACGAAACCCGCCACTTGCTGGGGCTGTCGGCCGCCGATCAACCGGGACTGGATGTCGTGGTGCGCTGCTGCAGCGAGGACTGCCGCCCGGCGTTGCAGGCCGCACTCGAACGTGCCCTGGCCACCGGCGAACCCTGGGACCTGGTGCTGGAGCTGCAGCGCAGCGATGGCAGCAGTGTCTGGGTGCACTCTGTGGGCGCTGCGGTGACACAGAACCAGCGCATCGTGCGCGTGGGCGGCGCTCTGCAGGACATCTCGGAGCGGCGTCGCTTGGACCAGCGGCTGGCCGCGAAGACCGCCGAACTGAAGCGTTCCAACGAAGAACTGGAACGTTTTGCCTACGTCGCTTCACACGACCTTCAAGAACCCTTGCGCATGGTCACGTCCTACGGCCAGTTGCTGCTGCGGCGGCACCTGGCCGACCTGAAGCCCGAAGTGCAGACCTTCATGCACTACATGGTGGACGGCGGCCAGCGCGCGCAAGCGCTGATCAGGGATCTGCTCAGCCTGGCCCGGCTGGACAGCCAGGCGCAACCGTGGCAGCCGCTTGCCTTGAACGACGCCGTGGCCGATGCGCTGAAACAGCTTCGGCTGCGCGTGCAGGAAACGGCGGCAGTGGTCACCGTCGACGAACTGCCCACGGTGATGGCCGACGCGCGCCAGATCGGGCAGCTGATGGGCAACCTGTTGGGCAACGCACTGAAGTTTCGTGGCGACACGCCGCCGGAGGTGCATGTGTTTGCCAGCCGCGAGGCTGGTGGCTGGCGCATCAGTGTGCGGGATAATGGCATCGGCATCGAACCGCGTCATTTCGAGCGCATCTTCCAGATGTTCCAGCGCCTGCACCTGCGCTCGGCCTATGAGGGCACCGGCATCGGCCTGACCGTTTGCAAGCAGGTGGTTGAACGGCATGGCGGCCAGATTGGCGTCGAGTCGACGCCAGGCGCCGGAGCAACTTTCTACTTCACCCTGCCTGACCGGGCGCCAACCGTGCAGCGCACAGCAGAGTCTGCGGGCGCCGGGGAACCCCATTGATGTACCAGATCCTGCTTGTTGAAGACAATCCGGCCGATGCGCGGCTGATGAGTGAAGCCTTGACTGATGTGAAGGCGTCGGCGGCCTTGTGCTGGGTGTCCTCGGGCGAAGCAGCCCTGGACCAGATGCGCCGCACCGAATTCGCTGACGGCGACCGCAGGCCCGACCTCGTGTTGCTCGACCTCAACCTGCCCGGGCTGAACGGGCACGAGGTGCTATTGCAGATCAAGCGTGACCCGGCTTTGAAGCGCACCCCGGTGCTTGTTCTGTCGTCCTCGGCACGCCCTGACGACGTGCGCAGTGCCTACGATGGCCATGCCAACGCCTATCTGGTGAAGCCCCAAACCTACGACGGATTCCTGAATCTGATCGCCAGCATCAAGAACCACTGGCTGGACACTGTTTTGCTGCCCGGGCCCGTGGTCTGAGGCGGAGCGCGATGCTTTGAAGCTCTTTGACGTGCCTTTTGACCAGTTTGCCGACGTTTCGGGCGCTGCCGCCGCTGCAGGCGCAGCGGCGCCCTACATCCTGCTGGTGGAAGACAACCCGGGCGATGCACACCTCACCCAGGCGTTGCTGGACGAGGGAGGTGACGCCACGCTGCCCAGGCTGCATTGGGTGCAGTCGATGGAAGCGGCGATGCACGTGCTGGAAACCGAGCCGGGCTGCCATGCCGTGCTGCTCGATCTGGGCTTGCCTGACAGCCTGGGCCTGTCCACGCTGCAGGCCATCCGGCCCTACACGCGTGAAACCCCCGTGGTGGTGCTGACTGGGGATGACAGTGAGGCGTTGGGCCTGGCTGCGGTGGTGGACGGCGCGCAGGACTACCTGGTGAAGGGCAGTTTCGACGCTGGGCTGCTGAGGCGCAGCATCGTCTTTTCGGCGCACCGCAAACGTTCCGAGCGCGCGTTGCTGGAACGGGCACTGCATGACGAACTCACGGGCCTGCCGCGCCGGGCGCTGTTTCTGGACCGCCTGCGCGAGGCACTCAAGCGCGCGCAGCGCAACTGCACCGAAGGTGCCGTGCTGTTCATCGACCTCGACCACTTCAAGCAGATCAACGACGCACACGGCCATGCGGCCGGTGATGCGGTGCTGTGCGCGGTAGGCCAGCGCCTGCTGCATGCGCTGCGCGACATCGACACCGTGGCACGCCTGGGTGGCGACGAGTTTGTCGTGTTGTTGCCATCGGTGGCGGCGGCCGACGACGCACTGGCCGTCAGCCACAAGGTGCTGCAGGCGGTCTCTCAGCCACTGCTGTACCACGGGCACCTGCTGGAAGTCGGCGCCAGCGTGGGGCTGGCCAATTTCCGCGGCGACGACGAGACGGCGGCGACGTTGATGAACCGTGCCGATGCTGCGATGTATGCGGCCAAGTCAGCCGGCCGCGGTTCGGTCAGGTCGTTCTGAAGCGGCGCCAGCGGCGCCGGGGAAGCTCAGGCAGCGGCCTGCCTGCCGTCTTGCTGCGTGCGGCGTGCGCTGAGAGCCATCAGCACCGAGTTCAGGTCTTGGGGTGCCAAGGCGGTGCTGGCGGACGTCACGCCCGAGTCCGCCGATTCCGGCAGTTCATCCAGTGCCGAGAGCAGTGAATCGTTGGCGCGCTGCAGGTTGTGGATGTAGCAGCTTTGCAGCGGGTCCAGTCCGGTGCGGTCCAGCAAGTCGGACAGCCCGCTGACGGCGTGCATCTGCGCCCTGATCTGCAGGCTCATGCTGGCGAGAATCTCGTTCTTCAGTCGCGCGGCGTGCTCGACGCGGTGTTCTTGTTCAAGCGCTTCAGGGCGCTGGGTGGGCAGCTGCTTGGCCTGCGGCGAGCCCGGCAGCGTCCTCACCGAAGCCAGCCTTGCCGCCTGCCCTTCCCATTCAATCGGCACCACGCGCATCTCGCAGTGGTGAATCTGCATACCCTGCCGGATGCTCAGCTCCACCGCATCGCTACCCGAGACCGAGAAGTCGATGTGTTCGCCCAGCATGCCCGCTTCAGTGTGGCCGAACAGCGACAGTGCCGCGGGGTTGGCAAATCGCACCGTGCCTTCTCCGTCGGCGATGACGATGGCGTCGGGAAGGGTGTCCAGCAGCACCTGCAGCCTGGAATGTTGCATGCGCGCCCGGTTGCGTTCCACCACGTACAACACGCTGCGGCTGAACAGGCAGCTGTTGGTGTCGCTCTTGTCGTAGATTTCTTCGGCGCCTGCAGCCAGCGCTTCGGTGCGCAGCGCCACGTCCACATGGCCGGTGACCACGATGATGGGGGCGTGGCCGGCGGCCTCGCGCACGCGCCGCAGGGTGTCCAGGCCGTGTGAATCTGGCAGGCTCAGGTCGAGCACGATGGCGTCCACCGGGCCCAGCGCCAGCAGCGCCAGCGTTTCAGCCAGCGTGGGCACCACGTCCACCTGCACGGTGGCCTGATGGGCTTCGGTCAGACGTTCCCAGGCCAGGAAGGCGTCACCCGGGTTGTCTTCGACCAGCACTATGCGTTGTTTGCTGCGCAACATGGTTCTACCCTTGCAAGTAATGGCCGTCAGTAGCGCGGTGCGCGCTCAGTACGACCAGCCCAAAGTCTCTGTGCGAAGGATTTCGGCGCCGCGCCGTACAACTTGAGTTTTGGATGACTCGGACTGTTGCAAGCCGTTACCCGCAACCGGAGCCGGCAGCGGGGCTACAGCGGCAACACGGCCTGCAAGGGCGCAAATTCAGCGTCGCGCTTGGCCTTCCAGGCGGCAATGGCGGTGCCCATTTCATCCATGTCGAAGATCGCGCTTTGCAGCAGCGTCATCTGCTGCAGCGCGTCAGCGGTGGGGTGGTCCACTGCGTAGTTCAGCGCCTGCTTGCTGCCGGCCATGGCCAGCGGTGACTTGGAGGCGATACGCTGCGCCATCTGCAGTGCCGCCTCCAGCAGCGCAGCGGCATCGGGCAGCACCGCATTCACCAGGCCCGTGGCCAAAGCGCGTTCGGCACCCAGGCGGTCGCCGGTGAAGGCCATTTCGCGCGCCACGCCCGGCGGCACGATCTTGGGCAGGCGCTGCAGCACGCCCAGGTCGGCGGCCATGCCAATGTGGATTTCCTGCACGGTGAAAAAGGCGTCGGCACTGCACAGGCGCAGGTCGCAGGCGGTGGCCAGGTCCAGCGCTCCGCCAATGCAACCGCCCTGGATGGCCGCGATGACCGGAAAGTGCGCCTGTTCCAGCTCATCGAAGCACTGCATCAGCTGGCGCAGGTGGGTCTGAAATCCCAGCCGCGACCGAGCGCTGGTGGTGTCCAGCCCGTCCAACCCGGCGCCAAACACGTCCAGCGACATGCCGGCACTGAAATGTTTGCCCGTCGACGAGATGACCAGCGCCCGCGTCTGCCCTTGCGCGGCCAGCGCCTGCACCGCGTCACGCAAGGCCGGGAAGAAGGCCGAGTCGAAGGTGTTCATCCGCTCGGGCCGGCACAGGCGCAGATGGGCCACACCGGCCGCGGTGGATTGCAGTTCGAAATAGGGCGTGTTCATGACGCCAGCATAACGGCCCGTTGCCATGCTTTGGGGCCGTGCAATTGCGCCCCCGCTGTGCTGCAATCGCAGCATGAGCACGCTCACCACGCCCGACGGACACACGCTGCACCTGATGCACTGGCCGGCGAAAGGCGCCGTGTCGACGCAGGGCACGGTGCAGATCGTGCACGGCCTGGGTGAACACATCGGCCGCTACGCGCCGCTGGCCGCCCAGTTGAATGCGGCGGGCTGGCACGTGCTGGGCCATGACCACTGGGGTCACGGGCGCAGCGGTGGCGCGCGCGGCGGTCTGCCCGCCGACGCCTGCCTGTTGCGCGACCTGGCTGCCGTGCGCGACCATGCCCGATGTGAAGGCCGCGTGGTGCTGCTGGGCCACAGCCTGGGCGGTCTGGTGGCGGCGCGTTTTGTGGCCGAAGACCTGGCCGCCACGCCCGCGCCCTGGGCGCGGGGTGTGGACGGCCTGGTGTTGTCGTCGCCGGCACTGGACATTGGCCTGGGCGCGCTGCAGCGCGCCTTGCTGGGGGCGCTGGAGCCCTTGGCGCCGGGCCTGCCGTTGGGCAACGGTTTGAAGCCGGAATGGGTGTGCAGCGACCCTGCGGTGGTGCAGGCCTATGTGAACGACCCGCTGGTGCACAAGCGCGTCACGCCACGCCTGGTGCGTTTCATGGTCGACGCGGCTGAGTTGGTGCAGGCGCGTGCGCCGCTGTGGCGCGTGCCGACGCTGCTGCAGTGGGCTGGCGCCGACCGCTGCGTGCGCCCGGCCGGCAGCCAGGCCTTTGCTGCTGCGGCGCCGGGCTCGGTGCTGTCGGCGCAGCCGCTGGCCGGGTTTGCGCACGAGATCTACAACGAGCCCGGCCGCGAACAGGCCTTTGCCAGGCTGCGCCGCTGGCTTGCACAATTCGAGGTTCAGAATCAGGCAGGGCGCGCAGCGTAGTTTCTGTGGTGCCCCGCCAGAACCCTGGCTTGAAGTCCTGCCTGAAGACGGGCAGCACACCCGGCCACTCACGGAGCCCGCACCATGAACGCATCCCTTTCACCGGCCGCGCTGGCCGCCCTGGCGCAGCACAGCCACACCGCCTGGGACGAGCGCATCGTGCCGGCGCTGACCGACTACATCGGCGTGCCGTCCAAGAGCCCCATGTTCGACCCTGCCTGGGCCGCCAACGGCTTGATCGACCGCGTGGTGCGCGACGCGGCCAGCTGGGTGGAAAGCCGCAACGTCGCCGGTCTGAAGCTGGAGGTGCTGCGCATCGAAGGCCGCACGCCGCTGATCTTCTTCGACATCCCGTCCACGCAGCCTGCCACCGCTGCCAGCTCAGGCGACACCGTGCTGCTGTACGGTCATCTCGACAAGCAGCCCGAATTCAATGGCTGGCGCAGCGATCTGGGCCCCTGGACGCCGAAGTACGAAAACGGCCTGCTTTACGGGCGCGGCGGTGCCGACGACGGGTACGCGGTGTATGCCGCCATCACTGCCATCGAGGCGCTGGACGCACAGGGCATCTCACGTCCGCGCTGCGTGGGCCTGATCGAGGCTTGCGAAGAAAGCGGTTCGCACGACCTGCCGGCCTACATCGCGGCACTCGGCTCGCGCCTGGGCCAGGTGGGGCTGGTGGTGTGTCTGGACAGTGGCGCCGGCAACTACGACCAGCTGTGGCTCACCACCAGCCTGCGCGGCATGGTCAGCGGTGTGCTGAAGGTCGAGATCCTCAGTGAAGGCATCCACAGTGGCGACGCCAGTGGCCTGGTGCCGAGCAGCTTTCGCATCCTGCGCCACGTGCTCGACCGGCTCGAAGACAGCGCCACGGGCGAGCTGTTGCCGCAGAGCTTCCACTGCCAGGTGCCGCCGTCGCGTCTGGCGCAGGCGCAGGCCACGGCCGCGATCCTGAAAGACGAGGTCTGGAAGCGCATGCCCTGGGCCTGCGGTGCCGACGGTGGCGCCACGCTGCCCACCACCACCGATCCCGTGCAGGGCCTGCTGAACCGCACCTGGAAACCCACGCTCAGCGTCACCGGGGCCGACGGTTTCCCGCCGCTTTCAAGCGCCGGCAATGTGCTGCGGCCCTACACCGCGTTCAAGCTCAGCCTGCGCCTGCCGCCGCTGGTGGACGGCCACCAGGCCAGCTTGAAGCTGAAGGCGCTGCTGGAAGACAACGCCCCCTACAACGCCAAGGTCACGTTCCACCCTGACGGCCGTGCCGGTGCACTGGGTGCCACGGGCTGGAACGCGCCCGACCTGTCGGGCTGGCTCGAAAGCGCGCTGAACGCCGCGTCCAACGCCCATTTCGGTGCGCCGCTGGGCTATGTCGGACAGGGCGGCACGATTCCGCTGATGAGCATGCTCGGCCAGGCTTTCCCGAAGGCGCAGATGATGGTCTGCGGCGTGTTGGGCCCGAAGAGCAACGCCCATGGCCCGAACGAGTTTCTGCACGTGCCTTACGGCAAGAAACTGACTGCCGCGGTGGCGCAGGTGATTGCGGCCTGCCCCTGAGCCACGGCCCAGTGTTCAGGCTTTCGAGGGCGCGGCGTACCTGCTTTTCAGCGCCCCGGCAATCACCAGCAGACCGGGTACCACGATCATGGCCCAGATGATGTGAGACAGGTGCTGCTTCACCCAGGGCACGTTGCCGAACAGGTAACCCACCAGCGTGATCCCGCACACCCACAAGGCGCCGCCGGTGACGTCGTAGAACGTGAACTTGCGGCGCGTCATCTGCGCCACGCCGGCCACGAATGGCGCAAACGTGCGCAGGAAAGGCATGAAGCGTGCCGCCACGATGGTGATGCCGCCGTGTTTTTCGTAGAACGCGTGCATGCGGTCGAAGGCCTCGCGGTTGAACCAGCGCGACTTCTGCCAGCCGAACACGCGCGGCCCGATGCGGCGGCCGATGGCGTAGTTGGTCTGGTTGCCGGCCACTGCTGCGATGGTCAGCAAGGCCATCGACAGCGGCAGGCTCATCAGCCCCAGGCCGCACAGCGCGCCGACGACGAAGAGCAGTGAATCGCCGGGCAGGAACGGCATCACCACCAGCCCGGTCTCGACGAAGATGATCAGGAACAGCAGCGCGTAGACCCACGCGCCATAGTTCTGCACAAACACCGAGAGGTGGCGGTCGACGTGCAGGATGAAATCGACGAGCGAGTAGATGATGTCCATGGGCGCGGCAGATTGTCGGCGGGCCGGTGCGGCTCAAATGCCCCGAAGGCGCGTCAAAACGTGAAGCCCTGCTTGACTTGCTGACCTGACAGCGGCTCCAGCAAGCGCAGCAGCGGCTTCAGTGGCCCGTAGCGCAGCGACACGCGCGTGGCGTAGCCCAGGAAGCGCGGCAGGTCCAGGGCGTAGCGGGCCTTGCCGTCGCGGTGCTTCAGGCGGCAGAAGATGCCCAGCACCTTCAGGTGCCGCTGCAGGCCCATCCACTCCATTTGCTGCCAGTGCTGACCAAAGTCGGCGTGCACCGGCAACCCGGCCTTGCGCTGCAGTTCCCAGCCGCGCACGGCCCAGTCGAGTTCCTGTTCTTCGCTCCAGCTGATGAAGGCGTCGCGCAGCAGCGATGCGGTGTCGTAGGTGATGGCGCCGGACACCGCGTCCTGGAAGTCGAGGATGCCCGGCAAGCTGCCGGGTTCCACCGCGCCACCGCGGGTGTTCGCCGGCAGCATGAGGTTGCGTGGCATCCAGTCGGCGTGCACGGCCACCTGGGGCTGCTGCAGTGCGTTGTCCACCAGCAGCTGGCAGATGCGCTGCCAGACGGCGCGTTCCTTGTCGCCCCAGATGACGCCGAATTCCCGGCCCACGCACCATTCGGGAAAGAGGTCCAGCTCGGTCTGCAGCAGCGGCGTGTGGAAGGGCGGCAGCTGGCGGGCCGGCACCCGCTGCTGGAACTGCACCAGGGCCTGCAGCGCCTGCATCATCAAGGTGTGGGCGGTGGTGGTGTCGTCGGCGGCCTGCGCGGCCCGCAGGGCATCCAGGTAGAGACGGTCGCCCAGGTCGGTGAGCAGCAAGAAGCCCTGTTCGACGTCGGCCTGCAACACCCGCGGTGCCGGCAGGTCGGCTTGTTGCAGCAGCGCGGCGACGTGCACAAACGGGCGCACGTCTTCCAGCGAAGGGGGTGCGTCCATCACGATGAAGCTGCCACCTTCGCCCTGCAGCCGCAGGTAGCGGCGAAAGCTGGCGTCAGCCGACGCGGGCGCCAGCGTGTGGGGCTGCAGCGCATGCTTGGGCGCGATGCGCTGCAACCAGCGTTCGAAGTGCGCCTGGCGGGCAAGGTCGGGCCAATGGACGGTTGCGGACAAGGGGGGGGGGCGGCGGGGCCGCAGGCTGCAAGAAGAAGGGTTCCCGTCGGCGCATCTTCGGGTGCGGCCAAGGGGCAGGGATAATTCGATTTTACGAACTGGCCCGGGGTCCGTGCTCTTGAGTCCCTGTTTGCCTTGCCCATCGATGACCAAGCGGGTTCCGGCTGCTGCCATCTTGATACTGCCTTTGGCTGCCTGGGCGCAGCCGGCGTCGGTGTCGCCCGGTCCTGCCACGGCCCCTGCCACTGCCCCTGCTGCGGCAGCCGTTGTCGCCGAGTCGCCGCCCGCCTTGCGCAGCAGCACCGAGCTGGGCCCGCTGCCGCGCAACGAAGCCGCGCGCACGCTGCCCATCGTGCTGCAGGCGCGCAGGCTCAGCGGCCAGCTCGACCAGCAGGCGCTGGCCGAAGGCGACGTGGAGTTTCGCCGCGGCGGTGTCGTGATCCGCGCTGACGAACTGAGCTACGACGCCGCAACCGACATCGCCAAGGCCCGCGGCCATGTGCGCATCAGTCGCGACGGCGCGGTCTACACCGGGCCGGCACTGAGCGTGGGCGTGCAGACGTTTGAAGGCAGCTTTACCGAACCGACCTTCGAGTTCCTGCGGCTGGGGGCTGGCGGCCGTGCGCAGCGCCTGGACTTCCTCGGCCCTACGAAGGCGGTGGCCACCGAAGCCCGCTACACCAGCTGCCGACCGGGCGACGCCGACGATGCCGGGCAAGAGCCTGCCTGGGAACTGCGCACGCGGCGCGTGCAGTTCGACACCGCAGCCAACGAAGGTGTGGCCGAGGGCGCCCGGCTGCGCTTTCTGGGCACCACCATCCTGGCCTTGCCGACGATGAGTTTTCCGCTCAGCGACGCGCGCAAGTCGGGCTGGTTGCCGCCCTCGCTGAGCATCGACAACCGCAGCGGAGTCGAGCTGTCGGTGCCGTACTACTGGAACCTGGCGCCCAATTACGACCTGACCCTGGCGCCGCGGCTGATCACGCGCCGCGGTGCCGGCCTGGACAGCGAGCTGCGCTATCTGCAGCCGACGTTTGGCGGCAGCCTGGCACTGGACTGGATACCCGATGACCGCGTGGCCGGCCGCACCCGGCATGGCGTGCAGCTGCAGCACGAACAGCGGCTGCCGGGTGAGGTGCAGCTCAACGCCGACGTGCTGCGCGTCAGCGATGCCGACTGGTGGAAGGACTTTCCCAAGGCCAGTCGCAGTTTCACGTCGCGCCTGCTGCCCAGCCGGCTGGGTGTGGAGCGTGCCGTCGATCTGGCGGGCATCGAAGGTGCGGGTCTGGTCTATGCGCGGGCCACCCAGTGGCAGGTGCTGCAGGCGGCCGACTCCTTCATCACCGCGCCCTATCAGCGGGAACCCCAGATCGGCCTGCGCCTGAACGGGCGCCGCATGGGCTTTGAAGCCAGCGTGGAGACCGAGTTCAACCGCTTCACGCTGCCGCCCGGCCAGGGCGCCAGCACACGACGCAGCGATGGCGACCGCTGGCACTTGCTGGGCACCATCAGCTACCCCTTGCGCGAGCCCGGCTGGTGGCTGGTGCCGCGTCTGAGCGTGAACGCTGCCGCCTACAGCGCCAGCGGTACCACCAACGCGGTGTTGCAGCCGCTGAATGGCGCCAGGCGTGTCATCCCCAGCTTCAGCATCGATGCCGGGCTCGAACTCGAGCGCGGCACCGAGGCTTTCGGCCGTGCGCTGCACCAGACGCTGGAGCCCAGGCTGCTGTACGTCAACACGCCCTACCACGCGCAAAGCCAGTTGCCCAACTACGACTCGGCCGCGAAGGACTTCAACTTCGTTTCCATCTACAGTGACAACAGCTTCAGCGGCATCGACCGCGTGTCGGACGCACACCAGCTGACCGCAGGCTTCACCACCCGGCTGGTGGACGCCAAGAGCGGCGCCGAGGCACTGCGCCTGGGCCTGGTGCAGCGCTACCTGTTTCGCACGCAGCGGGTGGCGCCGCAGGCCGACGGCACGCCCGACGGGCCACCGTTGACGCAGCAGTTCTCCGACGCGCTGCTGCTGGGCTCGACCAGCGTGTTTCCGGGCTGGACGCTGGACGCAGCCGCCCAGTACAGCCCCGACATCAACCGCTCGGTGCGTTCCATCATCGGCGCGCGTTATTCCCCGGGGCCGTTTCGCACCGTCAGCGCCACCTATCGGCTGGCGCGGGGCCTGTCGGAGCAACTGGAACTGGGTTGGCAGTGGCCGCTGTGGGGTGGTGCCGTGCCCACCCCCGGCGCCGCCGCTGCAGCAGAAGCGCCCCGGCTGGGTGGGCGCGCCGCCGCGGGTGCCGGCAGCTGCACCGGCACCTGGTACGGCGTGGGCCGTGTCAACTACAGCATGAAAGACCGCCGCATCACCGACTCGGTGCTGGGCGTGGAGTACGACGCGGGCTGCTGGATCGGTCGTTTCGTTGCTGAACAGCTGTCCACCGGCCGCAGCGAAGCCACCACGCGCTACCTCATCCAGCTGGAGCTGGTGGGCCTGTCGCGGCTGGGTTCCAACCCGCTGAAGGTCTTGAAGGACAATATACCGGGCTACCAATTGCTGCGCGACGAGCGCGGCAGCGCCGACAGCCAGCGCGCCGACCGTTCCACCTTGTCACCGTTTTATGAATGAAAGCAAAGTCCGTATGCACAAACCCGTTGTGCACGACCCGGTGAACCCGGTGAACCCGGTGCAGCCACGCCGCCCGGGCGCAGCCCTGCTGGCCGCTGGCGTGGCGCTGGCCGCGTTGGCCACCTGCCCCGGGGCGGCGGCGCAAGCCCGCAACGACAGCCGCAATGCGCGCAGCGGCGACTACATCGCGGCCGTGGTGAATCAGGAGCTGGTCACCGCGGGCGAGGTCGAGCGCCGGCTGGAACGCGCGCTGGCCGAAGCCAGCCGCGCTGGCGGTCGCACGCCCAACCCGGAGGACCTGCGCCGTCAGGCGCTGGACTCGTTGATCGAAGAGCGGGCCATCATCACCACCGCCCGCGAAGTGGGCATGAAGGTGGATGAGGCCGAGATCGACCGCGCCGTGCAGAGCATCGCCGCGCAGAATCAGGTGACGATGGAGGTGTTGCGCGACAGGCTGCGCGCCGACGGCATCGACTACGCGCGGTTTCGCGCCAACCTGCGTGACCAGATCATGATCGAGCGGCTGCGCGAGCGCGAGGTCTACAACCGCATCAAGATCAGTGAAGAAGACATCGACCGCGTGATCGAGCAGCAGCGCAGCGAAGCAGCCGCCAACGCCGAGGTCAATCTGGCGCAGATCCTGGTGACCGTGCCCGAAGGCGCCGACCCGGCCACGCTGGCCGCTCGCCGGCAGCGCGCCGAAGAGGCGCTGGCAAGGGTGCGAAGTGGTGAAGCCTTCGATGCCGTGGCGCGCGCCATGTCTGAAGACGGCAACCGCGAAAAGGGGGGCGAGATCGGCCTGCGGCCCACTTCGCGCCTGCCCGACGTGTTCGTCGAGGCCGCACGGGCGATCAAGCAGGGCGAGATCTCGGCCGAACTGCTGCGCACCGGCGCCGGCTTTCACATCCTGAAGGTGGTGGAACGCAAGGAAGCCGGGCTGGGCCGCATCACGCAAACGCGTGCCCGCCACGTGCTGCTGCGCACCTCGCCTCAACTATCCGCCGAAGTGGCCAGCAAGCGGCTGGGCGAGTACAAGCGCGAGATCGAGAGCAAGCAGCGCAGCTTCGAAGACGTGGCGCGCCAGCACAGCGAAGACGGCAGTGCCGCCAGCGGTGGCGACCTGGGCTGGTTCGGGCCCGGCACCATGGTGCCCGAGTTTGAAGTGGCAATGAACCCGCTGCCCGCCGGCGGCTTGTCTGACCCGGTGGTGTCGCGTTTCGGCGTGCACCTGATCCAGGTGCTGGAGCGGCGCGACGTCAACCTCGAAACCAAGCAGCTGCGTGAACAGGCGCGCAATGTCTTGCGCGAGCAGAAGTTCGAGCAGGCCTATCTGGACTGGACGAAGGAGCTGCGCGCCAAGGCCTACATCGAGATGCGCGAGCCGCCGACGTGAAGGCTGACCGCGGATCCGCGGGCGCCCGCGTGTCTTCCGCCCGCACCCCTGCCACCCGCCCTTCCGCGGCGGCTCGCAGCCCCACCCGCGCACCCACCGCGGGCCACCTGCCCCGCAAGCGCTTTGGCCAGCACTTTCTGGCCGACACCGGGCTGATCGACCAGATCGTGCGCGCCATCGACCCCCGGCCCGGCCAGCCGCTGGTGGAAATCGGCCCCGGACTGGGCGCACTGACGATGCCGCTGCTGGAGAAGTGCCAGCAGCTCACCGTGATCGAGCTCGACCGCGACCTGGCGCAGCGCCTGCGCCGCCAAAGCGGGTTGACGGTGGTGGAAGCCGATGTGCTGAACGTGGACTTCGAGGCGCTCAGCCGCGACTGGCCGCTGGCAGCGGACTCGCCCGACCGGCCGACCCCGCCGCTGCTGCGCGTGGTGGGCAATCTGCCCTACAACATCTCCACGCCCATCCTCTTTCACCTGCTGGCCGCGGCCCATGCGGTGCAGGACCAGCACTTCATGCTGCAAAAGGAAGTGGTGGACCGCATGGCCGCCAGCCCGGGTTGCAAGGACTTCGGTCGGTTGTCGGTGATGCTGCAGTGGCGCTACCGCATCGAGCATGTGTTGGACGTGCCGCCCGAGGCCTTCGACCCGCCGCCGCG
>JANOZF010000116.1:0-38346 GCA_031429255.1 Rubrivivax sp. | reverse complement strand
CCGTCGCCATCTTCCGCAACGCCGAAGACAAAGTCTTCGCCCTGCTCGACCGCTGCCCGCACAAGGGCGGGCCGCTATCGCAAGGCATCGTGTTCGGCGACAGCGTCGCCTGCCCGCTGCACAACTGGACCATCGGCCTGGGCGATGGTTGCGCCAAGGCGCCCGACGCCGGCTGCACGCAGCGCTTCGCGGTCAAGCTCGAGGGCGCGCAGGTGTTCCTCGACGCCGAAGAGTTGAGCAGCATGGCGCTCGGCGACACGAGCCTGGCTGCGTGAAACACCCTCACCCCAACCCTCTCCCGCCAGCGGGAGAGGGAACCGAGTTGCCCCCTCTCCCCGGCACGCCGGGGAGAGGGCCGGGGTGAGGGGCATGCGCGAGACGAAGTCCACCTGCTGCTATTGCGGCGTCGGCTGCGGCGTCATCATCGAAAGTGTCGGCGCACAGATCACCGGCGTGCGCGGCGACCCCGACCACCCTGCCAACTTCGGCCGCCTGTGCAGCAAGGGCAGCACCCTGCACCTGACGGCCGCCGCGCACGTCACGCAGCAGACGCGCCTGCTCGCACCGCAGTTGCGCCCGCGGCGCGGCGCGCCAGCCGTGCCGGTGGGCTGGGACCACGCGCTCGACTTGGCGGCCGACCGCTTTGCCGGCGTCATCGAGCGGCACGGCCCCGACGCCGTCGGCTTCTACCTCTCGGGCCAGATGCTGACCGAGGACTACTACGTCTTCAACAAACTTGGCAAAGGCCTCATCGGCACCAACAACGTCGACACCAATTCGCGCCTGTGCATGAGCAGCGCCGTGGCCGGCTACAAGACCAGCCTGGGCAGCGATGCGGTGCCCGGCTGCTACGACGACATCGCGCGGGCGCAGACGGTGTTCATCACCGGCAGCAACATGGCCTGGGCCCACCCGGTGCTGTACCGCCGGCTCGAAGACGCGCGCAAGGCCAGGCCTTCGATGAAGGTCATCGTGGTCGACCCGCGGCGCACGGAAACCGCCGCCGAAGCCGACCTGCACCTGCAGTTGTTGCCCGGCACCGACGTGGTGCTGCACCACGCGCTGCTGCACGTGCTGCTGTGGGAAGGACTGGTGGACCACAGCTTCATCGAAGCCCACACCAGCGGCTTTGCCGCGCTGCGCGACCGCGTGCGTGAATTCAGCCCCGTACACGCGGCCAAGACCTGCGGCCTGCGCGCCGACGACATCGTGCAGGCAGCGCGCTGGTTTGCCGGCAAGCCCGAAGACGGCGCCGCACCGGGGCTGGCCCGCACGCCCACGCTGTCGCTGTGGTGCCAGGGCTTGAACCAGAGCAGCAGCGGCACCGACAAGAACACCACGCTCATCAACCTGCACCTGGCCACGGGCCAGATCGGCAGGCCCGGGGCCGGCCCACTGTCGCTCACCGGCCAGCCCAATGCGATGGGCGGTCGCGAGGTGGGCGGCCTGGCCAATCTGCTCAGCGCGCACCGCGACCTGGACAACCCCCAGCACCGCGCCGAAGTGGCTGCGCTGTGGGGCGTGCCCGACGTGCCGGCACGGCCGGGCAAGAGCGCAGTGAAGATGTTCGAGGCTGCGGCCGACGGCGCCATCAAGCTGCTGTGGATCGTCTGCACCAACCCGGCGCAGTCGATGCCGCACCAGGCCATGGTCAAGCGCGCACTGGAACGCGCTGAATTCGTGGTGGTGCAAGAGGCCTACGGCAACACCGCCACCGTGCCCTATGCCGACCTGCTGCTGCCGGCCACCAGCTGGGGCGAAAAAAGCGGCACTGTCACCAACAGCGAACGCCGCATCAGCCGCGTGCGCCCCGCCGTGCCGGGGCCCGGCCAGACGCGTGACGACTGGCAGATTGCCGTTGACGTGGCGCAGCGGCTGGAACAACTGCTGCCTGCCACGCACCCCCAGCGCCGTGCCGATGGCGGCACGCTGTTCCCGTACACCAGCGCCGAAGCCGTGTGGAACGAGCACCGCGAAAGCACGCGCGGCCGCGACCTGGACATCACCGGCCTGAGCTACGCCCGGCTGCAGCAGCCGCAGCAATGGCCGCTGGCCGAAGGCACTGCCGCCGCCACCGAAAGGCTGTACGCCGACCACCGCTTCGCCACCTCCGATGGCCGCGCCCGCTTCACCGCGCCGGCCTGGCGGCCCGTGGCCGAGCCGCGCGACGCCCGCCACCCCATTGCACTGACCACTGGGCGGCTGCGCGACCACTGGCACGGCATGAGCCGCACCGGCACGCTGGGCCGGCTGTTTGCGCACACGCCCGAGCCCAGCGTGGCCATGCACCCGCAAGAGCTGCAGCGCCGCCATTGGGCGGCGGGCGACCTGGTGCGCGTGTCATCACGCCGCGGCAGCCTGGTGCTGCCGGTGGCGGCTGACGAGAGCGTGGCGCCGGCGCAGGCCAGCATCGCGATGCATTGGGGCCCGGAATTCCTTGCCGGCCTGGGCGTGAACACGCTGACCACGGCAGCCGCCTGCCCGCAGTCGGGCCAACCCGAGCTGAAACACGCGGCCGTGCGCGTCGAAAAAGCCGACCTGCCCTGGCACATCGTGGCCGCCGCCTGGCTGCCGGCCGAAGCAGCGCAGGCCACGCGCGAACAGCTGCGTGCTCTGTTTCCGCAACTGGCCCAGCAAATGGCCTTTGCCAGCTGCGTGCCTTTTGGGCGCGAGCCCAGCGCACACACCGGCTTGCTGTTCAGGGCCGCCGCCGCTGCGCCAGCTCTGGATGTGCTGGCAGCGGTTGAAACGGCGCTGCAACTGGCCACCGGCCCGGTGCTGCGTTATGCCGATGCTCGCAACGGCCAGCACCGCGCCATGCGCCTGCATGCCAGCGGCGAACTGCAGGCTTTTGCGCTGGCCGGCGATGCGCAGGCCGCCGCCTGGGTGCTGCCGCTGCTGCAACAAGGCCTTCCCGCCGCAACGTTCGGCCGCGCCCTGTTGGCAGCCAGCAAGCAGCCGCCGCAGGCCGTGGCGCCCGCTTCGCCACAAATCTGCGCCTGCCATGACGTGAGCGAACAACGCATCGTTCAAACCTTGCCGCAATGCCAAGGCACCAACGCCCAACGGCTGCAGCAGTTGCAACTGCAACTGCGCTGCGGCACCGATTGCGGGTCGTGCCTGCCGGCGGTGAAGGCCCTCATCAAGTCAAGCCCAGACGCGGCTCCGGCAGGAGCGGCGGAAGCCGTCACTTCGCCCGCACTGTCCACCAACCGCACCTGACCCAGCCGGGGCGAACTCTCTGGCCTCTGCCGGTGCCGGCAGGTCCGCGCACCGGGGGGGCAGGGCCATAGCCGCGCTTCCCGTCGCCCTGCACCGTGCCTGGCGAGTCCCGGGCCGGCGCAGGCGAAAACCCTGGGCCCGGGCCGCGTCGGCCGCAGCTACCCTGCGGCCCCATGACGACGCAACAACTGCTGCTCAGCCTGGTGCTGGCCACGATGGTCTTCAGCGTGGCGCTGGAGCTGAAGCTTTCCGACTTCCAGAACGTGGCGAAGGCGCCGCGTTCGGTGGTGGCTGGGCTGGTGCCGCAGTTCGTGCTGCTGCCGTTGGCCACTTGGCTGGCCACGCTGGTGCTGAACCTGCCGCCGAATGTCGAGGCCGCGATGATCCTGGTGGCGTGCTGCCCGGGCGGCAGCCTGTCGAATGTGATCACCCATCTGGGGCGCGGCAACACCGCGCTCAGCGTCAGCATCTCGGCGGTGGCCGCGCTGATGGCGCTGGTGCTGACACCCTTCAACTTCACCTGGATGGTGGCCAGCAACCCGGCCACCGCGGCCTGGCTGAAGCAACTGGACATCGACGCCTCGGCCATCTGGTGGAGCCTGCTGGCGCTGCTGGCGCTGCCGATGGCGCTGGGCCTGTTCGTCGGCCACCGCTACTTCCTGCTGACGGCGCGCATCAAGAAGCCGCTGGGCCAGTTCAGCCTGTTGGCGCTGCTGGTCTTCATCGTGGCGGGCCTGGTCAAGGAACGCCACCTGCTGAACGGGCAGATCCTGCTGCCGCTGGCCATCGTGGTGCTGCACAACGCGGCGGGTCTGTTTCTGGGCTGGGTCTGCGCACGGGCCTTTCGCATGCCCACCGCCGACCAGCGCGCCATCATCATCGAAGGCGGCATGCAGAACTCGGGGCTGGCACTGGGCATCATTGCGCTTCAGTTCAACGCCGACCTGGGCATGGTCATCGTGGCCAGCCTGTGGGGCATCTGGCACATCGTCAGCGGCCTGTGCATGGTGATGAAGTGGAGAAGGGCCGATGATCGAGCTGCTGTTTGAAGGCGCCACCGTCGTTGACGGCACGGGCGGCGAACCCATCACGGCCGACGTCGCCGTGCAGGACGGCCGCATCGTCGGCGTGGGCCGCATCACGTCGGCCGCGCGCCAACGCATCAACGCCCATGGCGCCTGGCTCACGCCCGGCTTCGTCGACATCCACACGCATTACGACGGCCAGGCCACCTGGGACGAAACCTTCAGCCCCAGCATCCACCACGGCGTGACGACGCTGATGATGGGCAACTGCGGCGTGGGGTTCGCACCCAACGTGCCCGGGCGCGAGGCCGAGTTGATTGCGCTGATGGAGGGCGTGGAAGACATCCCCGGCGCCGCGCTCGCCGAGGGCGTGAAGTTCAACTGGCAAAGCTTCGAGCAGTACATGGACGTGCTGGACGCGATGCCGCACAGCCTGGACTTTCTGGTGCAGGTACCGCACGACCCCTTGCGCATGGCGGTGATGGGCGACCGCGCGCTGGCGCATGAGGCAGCCACCACCGCCGACATCGCAGCCATGCAGGCCTTGCTGCGCACGGCGCTGCAGGCTGGCGCGGCCGGTTTTTCCACCGGCCGCACCGACAACCACCGCACCGCGCGCGGCCGCGAAACGCCGGCTTCAGAAGCCAGCGCGGCGGAGCTGATGGGCCTGGCCGGCGCCTTCCGCGGACTGCAGCATGGTGTGCTGCAGGTGGTGAGTGACTTCGACCTGCTGCGCGACGCCACCCGATTCGATGCCGAATTCGACCTCGTCGAGCTGTTGGCACGCGCCAGCGGCCGGCCCCTGTCGATGACCTGGCTGCAGCGCGACCCTGGCGGCGAGCAGTGGAAAGCCATGCGTGCCCGCGTCGACGCCGCGGTGGCCGCCGGCCTGCCGCTGCACCTGCAGACGGCGGCTCGCGGCATCGGTGTCATCAACGGGCTGGACGCCAGCTTTCACCCCTTCATGGGTATTCCGGGCTACAAGGAAGTCAGCGCGTTGCCGCTGCCGCAGCGCGCCGCGGCGCTGCGCGAGCCGCAGCGCAAGGCGCGCATCCTGGCCGAGCAGAGCGAACGGATGTCGGGCGACGGCACGCCGGTGCCACCGCTGGTGGACATCCTGCTGGCCCGCATCGAACTCATCGCCGGCCGCATGTTTGCGCTGGCCGACGAGCCCGACTACGAGCCGCACGTGATGCAGAGTTTTCTGGTGCGCGCCCGGCAGCGTGGCTGTAGCGCACTGGAAGCGCTGTACGACCACTTTGCGCAAGGCAACGGCAGCAACCTCGTCTACTTTCCCATCTTCAACTACAACGAAGGCAACCTGAACGCCGTGCACGAGATGCTGCAGCACCCGCGCGCGCTGGCCGGGCTCAGCGACGCCGGCGCCCACGTGGGCACGGTGTGCGACGCCAGCTTCAGCACCTTCATGCTCACGCACTGGGTGCGCGACCGGGCGGCCGGCAGACTGTCGCTGCAGCAGGCGGTGCATCTGCTGACCGGGCGCAACGCGGCCTACCTGGGCCTGGCCGACCGCGGCCGCATCGCCGTGGGGCAACGTGCCGACCTCAACCTGATCGACCCCGCCGGCCTGCGTGTGGGCACACCGCGGCTGGTGCGCGACCTGCCGGCCGGCGGCAAGCGCTTCCTGCAGAAAGCCGAAGGCTACCTGGGCACCTGGGTGGCCGGGCAGCGCGTGCAGCACAACGGCCACATCAGCGACGCCCGGCCGGGGCGGCTGGTGCGCATGGGGCAAGGCGCGCAGGGGCGGGGACGCGCGGCCGCCGGCTGAAGGCCGAAGCCGCAGCAGCCGCCGCAGCCTCAGGCAGCCAGCTGCTCCAGCGCCGAAAAGCCCGCCGCCTGCTCGATGAGCTCGCCCGCGCGCAGCGCCAGGTCTTCACGGAAGCGGCCGCTGACCAGCTGCACCCCTGCCGGCAGCTTGCCGGCCATGCCGGTGGGCACCGACAGCCCGGGCAGCCCCATCATGGCCGTGCCCAGCAGCGGGCTTTGCGCGCGCAGCAAGCCTTCCACGGCCGCAGGGCCGGCGCAGTCGGCATCCACCGCAAACTGGCGCTGCCAGCTGTTGGGCATCAGCAGCACGTCAAACCGCTGCAGGAACACGGCCCAGTCGCGGCAGATGTTGAAGCGCCGCGCCAGCGCCTCCAGCGTGGCGTTGGCGTCCAGCGCCGGCAGGCCGTGCATGTAGCCGGCCAGCGCGGCCTGCACGCCGGCATCGCCCAGCTTTTCAATGGCCGCCTGGCCGCCGCGCCGCAGGTCGTCCATCACCAGCTGGCGCCACAGCCGCGCGCCTTCCTCGAAGTGCGGCGGCGTCGCCTCTTCCACATCACAGCCGGCCGCTGCCAGCCAGGCGGCGGCCTGTGCCACCGCGGCCACCACCGTGCGGTCGGCGTCATAGGCTGCATGGCGGCTGAACACGGCCACGCGGAGGCGGCGGGTGTCGCTGCCTTGCGGCTGCAGCGGGGCGTCCACCCACTGCGGGTCCAGCGCGCTGCCCCGGGCCATCACCTGCAGCGCCAGGCGGGCATCGGCGACGCTGCGCGTCAGCGGGCCCTGCACGCTCATCATCTGGTTGCTCAGCATGCGGTTGGGCGCACTGGCCTTGTACGAAGGCACGCGGCCCACCGTGGTGCGCAAGCCCACCACGCCGCAGGCCCAGGCGGGGTAGCGGATGGAGCCGCCGTAGTCGTTGCCGTGCGCGATGGCGCCCATGCCGGTGGCCACGGCCACCGCTGCGCCGCCCGATGAACCACCCGGCGTCACCGCGGCATCGAAGGGGTTGAGCGTGCGGCCGTGCAGGTCGTTGTCGGTGAACCAGCGCAGGCTGAAGGCCGGCGTGTTGCTGCGGCCCACGATCACAGCGCCGGCCTGGCGGAAGTTTTGCACCAGCGGCGAATCGGTGGTGGCGATGTGGTCCCTGGCCGCCACGATGCCGTCGGTGGTGGCGCGGCCGGCCGTGTCCACGTTGACCTTCACCGTCACCGGCACGCCGTGCAGCGGGCCCAAAGCCAGACCGGCGGCCTGGGCGGCATCGCAGTCGCGCGCCGCGGCACGGGCTTCGTCGGCCATCACCTCGGCCAGCGCGTTCAGACGCGGGTTGGCCTGCTCGATGCGCGCCAGCACGCTGTCGGTGGCCTGCAGCGCGCTGCACTCGCCGCTGCGGATGCGCGCCGCCAGCTCAACCGCGCTCAGGCGCCAGGCTTGTGGCGCGTTCACTGCTGCGGCTGCAGGTTGATGGCTTTGGCAATGGCCGTGTAGCGGGCGATCTCAGCCTGGTAGGTGCGCTCCAGCTCGGCCAGGCCCATCGGCGGCACCACCGCGTTGCCCACGTTCTCGAAGGCCTGGCGCGTGGCCGGGTTCTGCATCGCGTCATACAGCGCCTTGTTCAGGCGTTGCGCCACGTCGTCCGGCGTGTTGCGCGGCACCTGAATGCCGGCCCAGGAATCGAACTCGAAGCCGGCCAGCTTCGGGTGCGCAGCCAGGGCCGCGATCTGCGGAAACTTCGCCAGCGGCTGCGCCGTGGCCAGGCCGATGACCTTGAGCTTGCCGTCGGCGATGGTGGCCGGTATGGGCCCGGCGAAGATGGTGAACATCAGGTCCACCTGGCCGCCCATCAGGTCGCTCATGGCCGGGGCGGAGCCGCGGTAGGGAATGTGCGTCAGCGGCACGCCCAACTGCTGGCTGAATTTTTCCGCCGCCAGGTGGAACATGCTGCCCGGGCCGGTGTTGGCCATGGTCAGCGGCTTGCCCTGCCGGGCCGCCAGGTTGATGATTTCGTCCACCGTGCTGGCCGGCAGGTCCTTGCGCGCCACCAGCACCAGCGGCGCTTTCACCAACTGCGCCACCATGCGCAGGTCGCTGGGCTTGTACTTCACGGTGGCCAGCGTCAGCGGCGGGATGATCAGCTCCAGCGGGCTGCCCAAGAGCAGCGTGTGGCCGTCGCTGCCGGTCAGCATCTTCTGCACGCCCAGGGCGCCGCCCACGCCGCCGATGTTTTCCACCACCAGCGGCTGACCCAGGGCCTTGGAGAAGTCGTTCTGGATCTGCCGCGCCACGAAGTCGGAAGGGCCGCCCGCGGGCCAGGGCACCACCAGGGTGACGGGCTTGTTCGGCCAGGCCTGCGCAAAGGCCGCGCTCGCGGCCAGGGCCAGGCCGGCACACAGGACGGCGCGGCGGGTGGGGAAGGTGGACATGGATGCAGCTCCTGGGGCAAGGGTGTTGGGCCAGGCGCATTCTGCGAAACAGTGGCGAAAACCGATAGACAGCAAATTCCGTTCATGACAACCTGCAGTTGTCAGGCAAACCCGCGGTCGCCAGCCCCCTTCCTCCCGCCATGAAACTGCACCACCTGCAAGCCCTGGTGGCCGTGATCGACCACGGTGGCATCCGCGCCGCGGCGCGCGCGCTGCACCTGTCGCAGGCGGCGCTGACCAAGAGCCTGCGCCTGCTGGAAGAAGACGCCGCCACGCCGCTGCTGCGCCGCCATTCGCGCGGCGTGGAGCTCACCGAGGCCGGCGAGCGCCTGGTCGGCCATGCCCGGCTCATCACGCGGCAGCTGCAACGGGCCGAAGAAGAGCTGCGCCAGGCGGCCGGCGAAGACAGTGGCACGCTGCGCGTGGGCCTGGTGCCCTTGCTGACGCTGACCGCCCTGCCCGAGGTGTTTGCATGGTTCCGCCAGCGCTACCAGCGTGTGCAACTGCAGTTCACCGAAGGCCTGGTGGCGCGTGTGGTGCCGGCCCTGCGCGAAGGCACGCTGGACCTGGCCGTGGTGGCGCTGGAGGCCCACCAGCAGCCGGGCCACGGCCTGCACCAGCGACTGCTGCGACAGGAACCGCAGTGCGTGGTGGCGCGCACCGGCCACGCGCTGCACCGCAGCGCAGGGGCGCCGGCGCTGTCGAGCTGCGAATGGCTCGTCACCTCGTCGCTGCTGGCCGATGCCGGCTCGCGCCTGCAGCCGATGTTCGGGCCTGCCGGCCTGCCACTGCCCACGCGGCTGGTCAGCAGCGAGGCCATGGGCACGCTGACCCTGCTGCGCAGCACCGACGCGGTCAGCGTGCTGCCGCGTTCACTGCTTGGCCGCCCGGCCACCGAAGGCATTGCCGAGGTGAAAAACTGCCCCTTGCGCGCTGCTGACCTGCAGCTGGCCCTGCTGCAGCGCCCGCAAACCCCGCTGACGCCAGCGGCCGAGTACTTTGCGCACTGCCTGGTGCAGGTGGTGGGCACCGGCGGGCAGGCGCAAGCCGTGGCAACGGCTTGAGCCGCAGCCGGCCTGTTGACCTCCACACCGGCCATCGCCCCGGCCACGGCCGAAGCGGTGCCCGGCCACCCCGCCACCCAGACAAACGCTGCAGGCGCGCAAACGATGCGCCGCTTGCGGGAAAGCTCAGGCCGCCAGCCGCCGCTGCAGTTGCTGCGCCAGCAGGGCCGCCGCGTCGCCCCAGGCCACGTTGACGCCCAGGCTGCGCAGGTCGACCGTCTGCAGCCCCGCATAACCACAGGGGTTGATGCGCGCAAAGGGCTCCAGGTCCATCGCCACGTTCAGCGCCACGCCGTGATAGCTGCAATGGCGGCTGACCTTGATGCCCAGCGCCGCCACCTTGCCCAGGCCCTGAAACGGGTCGATGCTGTGCACCTGCAGCCTGCCATGCCCGAACGGGTCCGCCAGCCGCACGTAGATGCCCGGCGCGCTGCGCACGCGGTGCCCGGTAACGCCCACCGCTGCCAGCGTGTCGATCACGGCCTCTTCGATGCGGAACACGTATTCCTTGACGAAGTAGCCCAGGCGTCGCAGGTCCAGCAGTGGGTAGGCCACCACCTGCCCCGGGCCGTGGTAAGTCACCTGCCCTCCCCGGTCGGTCTGCACCACCGGGATGCCCCCGCTGGCCAGCACATGCTCGGCCTTGCCGGCCAGGCCCTGCGTGAACACCGGCTCGTGTTCCACCAGCCACAGCTCGTCGGGCGTGTCGGGGCCGCGTGCGGCCGTGTAGGCGCGCATCGCGGTTTCGGTGGGGGCGTAGGGCTGCAGGCCCAGGTTCTTGATCAGCATGGCTGCGGCAGTCTATCGGGCCCGCCGCGGCGCGGCCGATCTGCCGCTGCAGGTTGCCGGCTACAAGTTGCCGGCTACAGATGGCCGGCTACAGATCGCCGGCAAACAGCTTGCGGATGAAGAGGTCCTTGAAGCTGGTGGCGTCGTCCAGGCCCGGCCGCTGCAGGTGCTCGGGTGGTGCCTGCTTGCCGCTCCACAGGCTCTTGATGGCCATCTGCACCAGTTCCACCGGGTCACGTGCCTGCGCCATCAGCTGCGGCTGGAAGCGCGAATCGACGACGCCAATCAGCCGCTTCACGACCTCACTGTCGCCCTGCCCGCGCAGGTCGGCCACGCCGTATTCGGTGATCAAGATGTCGCGCAGGTGGCGCGGTATGGTGGTGTTTCCGTAGCTGAAGACGATGCTGCTGGTCAGTCCGTCCTTGTTGTCGTGCGTGGCGCGAAGCATCAGGATCGAACGCGCGTCGGGTATGGCGTGGGCCATCGCGACGAAGTTGTTCTTCCCGCCCACACCCGCCACCACCTGGCCCGATTCCAGCGCGTCGGACGCGGCAGCACCCAGCAGCGTCACAACCATGGTGATGTTCATGAAACGGGCCTTGCGCCGCTGGGCGCGCTTCAGGTCCGCCTCGCCCGGCAGCCGGCCGTAAAGCTGGTTGATGAAGTCGATGCGCGTCATGTCGATGCGCGCCAGTTCTTGCGGCGGCATGTTGCGCAGCCGCTCGTAGAAGTCGTTGGGGCCGAGGACGAAACCACCGGTCATGAAGACGCCACCCGTCAGCCTGGCGCCCAGCAAGTGGGTGCATGCCGCCTGCAGGCCGCTGTCGCTGAGCAGGTCGTTGGCCACCACCATGCCGTCAGCGGCCACCAGCGTGTCGCCCTGCAGCCGCGTGCCCGGCTTGAAGACGCCAACCCGCTGCAGGAATTCGAGGTCGTCCGTCGACAGCGGCGAGCGCACGCGACCGGCCTGCAGCGTGCCGCCATCGACCACCAGGCTGCTGGCATGCAGGCCAATGGCGTAGTCGGCGGTGCTGACCTTGCCGTTGGGTGGCGAAAACAGGTGGTGCGTGGCTGCGAGGTCGGTGACGACGATGTCGAAGAAACCCGGCTCCACCTCGGCGCCGCCGCGCATGTAGGGCATCTGCCCGTTGACGACACCCACTTTCAGCAGCGGCTGGCCGGCCTCGGTGCAGCGCTCCACGAGTTCGGCCACGATGTCGGGGTTGCTGGACAGCGACAGCCACCAATGGCCATCCTCATGGCGCTGCGCCACCGCCTGCGCAATGACGTTCATGCCCTGCACCAGCATGTCGCGCGCCACGAAGGTGTCGTTGGTGCTGATGTATTGCTGCTGGGCCAGCAGGTTGCCCAGGTAGTCGCCGGTCTTCATGAAGAACTCGTGCACCTCGATGTGCGGCGGCAGCGTGCCACCGCGCAGGTCTTTCACGTAGTCCAGGTCGGGGTAGTCACCGAACACGCGCGCCACCAGTGGCTCCAGGAAGTGCCGCTCGAGTTCGCTCTTGCCAACGGGCTTCTCCAGCGACAACGCGGTGACGATGGTCAAGCGCCGCCCTGGGTTCGACCTGAACCTCAGTAGCATCACGGCTGCAACCGCCGACCCACCGGCCTGACCCGATGCTCACTGCCGCGCAGATCCAGCACTTCCATCAACAGGGTTACCTGGTGCTGCCCGGCTTCAAGTCGGCCGGCGCGCTGGCCACCGCCGTCACGCGGGCGCAAGAGTTGGTGGAAGCCTTTGAACCCGGCACGCAGGCCAGCCGTTTTTCCACCCGCAACCGCAGTCTGGTGGCTGATGCTGCGCTGCTGGCGTCGGCACATGCGGTGCAGGGCTTCTTCGAAGAAGAAGCGCTCGACGCGCAAGGCCTGCTGCGCGTGGCGAAGTCACGCAGCATCAACAAGATCGGCCATGCTCTGCACGAACTCGACCCGGTCTACCGCACGTTTTCGCATGGTCCGGCGCTGGCCAGGCTGGTGGCCGACCTGGGCCTGCAGCAGCCGCAAGTGCGGCAGAGTCAGCTGATCTTCAAACAGCCGCACATCGGGGGCGAAGTGGGCTGGCACCAGGACGCGACGTTTTTCGTCACCACGCCACAGACCGTGACCACGTTGTGGTTTGCGCTGGAAGACGCGACGCTGGACAACGGCTGCCTGTGGCTGGAGCCGGGCGGCCACCGCGGCCCCCGGGGCGTGCTGCGCGAGCAGTACGTCTGCCAGCACCGCCAGCTGCGCATGGTGCCGCTGGACCCGACTCCCTGGCCCGACGCATCCCAGGCGCTGGCGCTGCCGGTGCCCGCCGGCACACTGGTGTGTTTCCACGGCCTGCTGCCGCACTTCAGCGCCGCCAACCGCAGCCCGCGCTCGCGCCTGGCCTACACCTTGCACGTGACCGACGGCCGCGCCCGCTACTCGCCCTTGAACTGGCTGCAGCACGGCCCCAACCAGCCCCTGCACGGGCTTGACTGATGCGGGGTGTGCAAGTCCAGAAGGACTTGTACGCCTGCCGCAGGCCGCCCCCGATACCAAGCTTGTGACTGCACCGACCGACCTTCCTAGAAACAACCACAAGTTACAAGCCCGTCACCGCCGGCGCACAATCCTCACTTCACCGGCCTCCCCGCAGGAAAACCCCGTCCATGGAAGTCCCCGTCCTGAACACACGCCCCATCTCCAGGGTTCACCTCATCGGCGGCGAAAAAGGCGGCGTTGGAAAGTCGATGGTGTCGCGGCTGATCGCGCAGTATCTGATCGACAACGCACTGCCCTGGATCGGCTTCGACACCGACCGCTCGCACGGCTCGCTGATGCGCTTCTACGCCGAACATGCCACCCCGGTGCTGGTGGAGCGTTTCGAGGCGCTGGACCAGATCATCGAGGTCGCCGTTGAACATCCCGGGCGCCGTGTGCTGGTGGACCTGGCGGCGCAGACCCACGATCCCTTGGTGAAGTGGATGGACGAGTCCGGCGTGCTGGACATGGCCGACCTGGCCGGCGTGCAGCTCAACTACTGGCACGTGATGGACAGCGGCCGTGACTCGGTGGACCTGCTGGCCCGCCTGCTCGACCGCTTTGGCCAGCGCCTGCACTACGTGCTGGTGCGCAACCAATTGCGCGGCGACGACTTCAGCCAACTCGAACGCTCGGGCCAGCTCGAACGCGCCATTGGCCTGGGCGCACGCATGATCGACATCAAGCGGCTGCACGACACCGTGGTGCAGAAGATCGACGCCCGCAACGCCAGCTTCTGGGACGCGCGCAACAGCAGCGGCATCGACGGCCCGGGGCTGGGCTTGATGGAACGCCAGCGCCTGAAGATGTGGCTGGCCCACGCCTACGCCGAACTGTCCAAGGCCGGCGCCTGAATCGGCCCGCTGCGCGCGCGGTCATCGGGGCTGCGGCATCGTCCGCGATCCCGGCTCCTTCAGCGCAGGCCTGCACGCCGGCCTTCGCCTTTGCCCCCCATCCCTGCCTACGCGCGAATCGACACCCTCAGTGACCACCCTTTCTGCACCCCAAGCGAGCGAAGAGTCGGCGCCCAGCCGCCACCCCCTGGCCCCGCTGTTCAACGCCGGCACGGGGCGCGCACGCAGCGCCCGGGTGCTGCGCTCGGTGGAACAAGACCTCAGTGCCAGCTTCAAGCTCGATGCCGAGGCGCTGACCAGCCTGGCCCGACGCGTCGCCGCGCATCTGACGGCGACCGACTTCAATGCCGCCGCGCAAGCGCCGGCCCAGGACGCGCCGCTGTGGGCCCACCTGCAGGCCGGTGGCATCGACCGCATGGCCGAGCTGGACGGCCTGCTGGCAGACCAGCCCCCCGAGGAACGGGCTCGCGCCTGGCTTGATCTGGCCGTGTTGGGTGTGCTGCTCGGGGCCGACCCGGGCCCGCGCTGGCGCTGCAGTGACCAATCGACGTTGCCCACGGCGGCATTTGCGCAAGGCACGCCCGACGAACTGCTGGCCATGCTGGACCGCGCCGGCAGGACGGCAGGCGGGGCAGCCGTCTTGTCGCCCGTGGCGCGGGCCGTCGATGCTTCCGAAGCCCCAGCGGCCGTGTCTGCACCCGCTGTTTCGGCGCCTCCACCTCCACCGCTATCGCCCCCTGCGTTGGCGGCCACCACCTATGGCGGCGGCGAAGGCCTGGCCGTGGCGGCGTTCAGGGCCTTCGTGGCAGGCGCCTTCTCGGCTGACAAGACCCAACCCTGCCGCGTCGACGCCGGCACGCTGCGCCACATCGACGTGGCTGCCGTGCGGGCCATGCTGCAGGGCACACCGCAGAACCCGGTGCAGGGCCTCGAGGGGCGTGCTACGGTGCTGTCCCGTCTGGGCCAGGTGCTGCAGGCGCTGCCTGGCGCCGGCGGCGCCCTCGCACGGCCTTGCGACCTGGTGCGGAGTGTCACCGCAGCCTCCGTGCAGGGCACACCGCTGCAGGCGGCCTCGTTGTTGAGCGAACTGCTGCGCGCACTGGCGCCGGTGTGGCCTGCTGCGCCTGTGCAGGGGCTGCCGGGTGGCGATATCTGGCAGCACCGCTGGGCGGGCGAGGTGGTGGCCGACGACAGTGGCGCCGCCGAGCCGCCAGCGCACACCGCACTCAGTGACCTGGGCACCGGCGGCTGGGTGCCCCTGCACGCGATGGGCCAGGCGCTGGTGTTGGCATTGGCGCTGCCTTTGCACCGGGCTGGCCAGACCCTGGTGGGGCTGCAGCACCTGAGCGCGATTGCAGACCAGCCGACCAGCGCGCTGCTGCTGGCTGCCGGCGTGGTGGTGCCACGTCATCCGCGCCTGTTGTCACGCAGCCTCAAGCTGGGTGACGAAGCGGTGATCGAATGCCGGGCGTTGACCGTGGCCCTGTTCGACGAGCTGACGCGTCAGGTGCAAGCCCACTTGCAAGCGCGCGAGGGCCCGGGCGCTACCGCGCCGACGGTGGCCCAGGTGGTGCAGGCCACCGCAGCGATGATGGCTGGCGGTGGTGCGCCGGCACTCAGAATCGAAGGCGACGGCGCGCTGTTCTGAACGCAACCCGCGCAGCACCGGCGGGGTTCGCCTGTGCGTCATACCGATTTGCGTTCATTCGCATCAATCGGGGATGGCAAGCCACGTCGGCTTGCGGCGCATTGCTGACCTCCAAGGCCTGGACGTTGAAGTTGCGCTCATTTCCAGTTGCGGACTTTCGCTCTTTGGCGATGGCGGGCGATCGCGGGCGGTTGGGACGCCCGGCTGCGCTCAATCCAGGCGCTTGCGCTCCAGGCGCTCGCCAGGCGCAAACCATCCACTTGATGGTTTGTGTCCGGGCTCTCTCCCCCGCGTCGGGCTGCGCCCGCCGCTCCTCCTTTACTTCGCTCCGCAGGGCACCCCAATCGCCCGCTCAGGCACCAGCGGTGGCGTGCCGACTCTTGACCCGCTGCCATGGTGGTTGGACGAGGGCAATGGGTACCGGGCGCAGCGAAGTAAAGGAGGAGGGTCCGGCGAAGCCGGGCCCGGGGGAGAGAGCCCGGACATAAACCATCCAGTGGATGGTTTGTGCCTGGCGAGCGCCTGGTGCGCAAGCGCCAGGCATGAGCGGAGCCCGGAACCCATTGGCCTCGTCCCGCCACGGACCCTCACGCGCATGACCACGGGAGGTCGGATCTGTGAGTTCGGCCCCAATCCCTGAGCATCAGCAATGCACCGTAAGCTGCCTCATTCGAACTCAACTTCCTATGCGATTGAACGCAATGTGGTGTCAGAGGTCTTCGCCGAGAAACTTTTCAAGAACCTGCACAAAGGCCGGGCTGTGCTGGAAATGCGGCATGGCCCCCGATTTGAATGCGGTCAGGCGCCAGTTGGACCTGCTCTGCAACTTGGGGTTGTGCTGGAACGCTGCGGCAATGCCGCGCCTGCCATGCGAAACCCACACCGGCTGGCGCACGCTTTGGTACACCCTCACGATGTCGCGGCTGACCATCTGGCCGGTGAGCGCCCGAAAGGGCGCAAAGCGTGCCCCCGGGTCTCGTGTGGACGCCAGCGCGTTGTCGAACAACTCGTCGTCGATGTAGGTGCTGCCGAAAGTGCTTTGCAGCTCGCGCCGCACCACCAGCGGCGAGGTCAGGCCGCTGTACAGCGCGCGGCCCCAGAGCTTGGTCTTCAACAAGCGTTGCACCAGCGCGTTGCGCACGCGCTTGACCCAGGCCTGTTCTCGCGGCTTCGGGCCGTTCAGACCGGTGGGGCTGATGAGCGCCAGGCGCCCCCAGCGCACAGGGTCTTCCACCGCGGCGCGGGCCAGGAACTCGCACGACATGCCGTAGGCCACGGCATCCAGTGGATGACGCGGCGGCAGCTTGCACTGCATGCGCAGGAAGGCCGCCGTCATGTGCAGTGCGTCCGTCATCAGGCGGGGCGTGTAGTCGCGGTCGCTGCGCTCGCTGGCGCCGAAGCCCGGCAGGTCCAAAGCCACCACGGTGCGCCTGTTCAGCATGGCCTCGAACAGGGGGATCATCTCGGCCATCGACGAGGTGTTGCCCACGCTGTGCAACAGCAGCAGCGGTGGCCCCGAACCTGCAACACGGCAACTCAGGCGGCACGGCCCCTTGAATTCGATCTTCTTTCCGAGCAACAAGGTCATGGTCTGAGAACTTTGGGTACGGCATGCGGTCGCAGCCGGAAGGCGTCGACCATGCCCGAGCCCAGCAAGGGGCGCAGGTACATGCGAAAAGCGTCGGTCACATCGGTGCCGCTGTCGGCGATGAAGGTGTCTTCCATCGTGCGCGTCTTGCCGGCCACGGCAGCCAGCGGCAGCAGTTCGTAGTCGACCGAATAGAACCCCGTGCGCGTGATGGCCACCGAGCCGTTGGACTCGCCCCACATCGCGTATTGCACGGCCTTCTCGCCCACCTCGCGCGCCTCGCGCTGGTCGACGTCGCTGACACAACCGACAAAACTGCGCTGCAAATAGCCGAAGGTGTCCCCGCGCACACGCTTGATCTTCAGGCGCTCACGGATGTGGTTGCACAGAAAATCAGCCAGCGCACCGCTGCCACTGAGTTGTACGTTTCCATGCGCATCGCGCTCGAGATCGGGGGCCATGGCCGAGAGTATCGGGCGGCCGGCCGCGTCGTGAACCCCCTCACTCACGGCCACCACGCAGCGGCCGTAACGTTCATACACAGTCTTTACATCTGACAGAAACTTGTCGAGCTCGAACACGCGTTCCGGCAGGTAAATCAGGTGCGGCCCGTCGTCGGGAAACTTCTTGCCCAGTGCACTGGCGGCGGTCAGGAAACCGGCGTGGCGGCCCATCACCACCCCCACGTAGACGCCGGGCAGCGCCGCGTTGTCGAGATTGGCCCCGGCAAAGGCCTGCGCCACGAAACGCGCTGCGCTCGGGAACCCCGGTGTGTGATCGTTCAGCACCAGGTCGTTGTCGATGGTCTTGGGAATGTGGATGCAGCGCAGCGGGTAGCCCGCTTGTTCGGCCTCCTCGGCGACGATGCGCGTGGTGTCGCTGCTGTCGTTGCCACCGATGTTGAAGAAGTGCTCGATGCCATGCGCCTTCAGCACCTTGAACATCTCGCGGCAATAGGCCAGATCGGGCTTGTCGCGTGTGCTGCCCAAAGCCGCCGCGGGGGTGCCGGCCACCAGTTCCAGGTTGTGGCTGGTCTCTTGCGTCAGGTCGACGAAGTCTTCGTCGATGACGCCGCGCACGCCGTGTCGAGCGCCATACACGCGCTGGATGCCATGGTGGCGCCGTGCCTCCAGCACCACGCCGGCCAGGCTCTGGTTGATGACGGCCGTGGGGCCGCCGCCCTGTGCGATGAGAATCTTGCCGCTGCCCATGTGATGGCTCCTTTTCGGGCTGTGCCGCGCACCCGGGGTTGGATGCGCAGCAGCCGAGCTGGATGATGCCAGCGCACCCCGCAGCGCCCGCCTGAGGGGCGTACACAATGCGCGGCTCAGCACCCTCCCCTCACCACACGACACGTGCCCGCAAAGGCGCGTGCCAACCGAACCGTTGGCCACCCACCCGGTCGCACCGACGGCACGAGCAGCTCCCCATGCAACGCACCATCTTCACCACCCCGGTGGTCAACACGCTGCTGCGCGCAGGGTCTGTGGCTTTTCTCAGGCTGGCCGGCTGGAAACTGCAGGGGCAACTGCCGCCAGACACCCCGAAGAGCGTGCTGATCGCTGCGCCACACACCAGCAACTGGGACCTGCCCTACACGCTGATGGTGGCCTTCGCGCTGCGCCTGAACGTGTGTTGGATGGGCAAGCTCAGCATCTTCCGTTGGCCTTATGGCGGCGTGATGCGCTGGCTGGGCGGCATCGCGGTGGACCGCGACAAGAGCACCAACCTGGTCGCCGCTTCGGCTGCCAAACTGACCGAGGCCGACGGGCGGATGCAGCTGATCGTGCCACCCGAAGGCACACGCGGCCGCACACGACACTGGAAGACCGGCTTCTATTACATCGCGCAGCAGGCGCAGGTGCCCATCGTGCTGGCCTTCCTGGACTACGAGCGCCGGGTCGGCGGCCTGGGGCCGGTGTTCCGGCCCACCGGCGACATCGAGCGTGACATGGTGGAGATCAAGCGCTTCTACGCACCGATCAAAGGCAAGAGAGCCGACAGCTTCAGCATCGACTGAACGCCGTGGTCAGCGCTCGGTGGCCACCACCGCGGCCACGGTGGCGGCAGCCGGAATTTCGACGACTTCGGTCTTGACACCCCGCGCCAGCAACTGCGCCCGCGCCTTGTCGGCCGCGGCGCGGCTGACGAACGGGCCGCCCATGACACGCCAATCGTCACCCACGGGCACACGCTGCACACGCGCCGAGCCCTCCACCCTCATCGCCAGCAGCGTGCGCATGGCGGCCTGCACCTGTTCCGATTCAGCCGCCGTGCGCAGCGGCCGCGTGGTCAGCGCAAAGGCGACGGCAGGCGGCAGCGGGGCCAGCGCTGCGGGCTCGGCAGGCGGCGGCGCCAGGGCTGCGTTCGCTGCGGACTTCGCAGCGGGGACCACTGAGCTTGCCGTCGACGGGCTGGCAGACACCGCAGTGGCAGTGGCCACGGCGGGCTGCGCGGCTGCTGCCGGGTTGGCCGCAGCGCGCGCCGCGCGGGCTGCCAGTCGACGCTGCATCGTGGGCTCGAAGCCGGGGTCCGAGAAGAGCGGGCCCAACGGCGGCAATTCGATCCGTCCCAGGCGTGGTTCGGCCTCTACTGGCGGTTCGGTGACAAGGACCGTCGGCGCTGCAGCACTGGCGGCGAAGGCAGCAAAGGCGGCATCGGCCGCTTGCGGATGCTGGCCTGGGGCTGCGCCCGCCCCTTCGTGCCCAAGGGCGGCGGAGGCGGCAACGCCGGCCTGGTGGGCGGCAGCGCCGGCCTGGTGGCCGGCAGCGCCAGCATGAGGCACGGCATGCCCATCGGCAGCCAAGGCATGGGCACCTTCGGCGGCACTGGCGGATTCTGGCGCCACCACGGCCGAAGCGGCACGGCCGGCCGGCTGCACGGCAGCCAGCGCCTGCGTGGACCGCACAGACTGCGCGCCCAGCCACCAGGCGGCACCGGCCGTCAATGGCAACAAGACCAGCGGCAGACAGGCCACCGCCGTACGCGGCAGGCTCCACAGGCGGGTTCCCAGCACGGCCGGGTCGTCGCCCGGGCCGATCAGCAAACGCAGGCGGCGTCCGCCCACTTCCAGGGTGGCTGTGCGCAGCAGCAGATCCACCGGACTTTCGTCGGTGCCCGGCGCTGCCGCGCTCAATGAAGGATCGCGCTGCACGCGTCGCACGGCAGCACCCGCGGGCAGCCTGACGAAGAGCACGCGAGCCTGCTGCAGCGCCCAGTCGGCCACACGGCGCGGGCTCTCGTGTTCAAAGAACCGTTCGGTGAAAGCCAGCCGCAGCGCCGCTGCAGCGGTGCCCGGCGACGACCCAGCCGTGGGCACGGCGGGCGCCGTTGCGGGGGGTGCGGGCATCGACTTGGCCACGGTGGCCACCGAAGGCAAGGCCAGCGCAGGGCGTGAAGTCAGCCGCACGCGCAACGATGGCGTGGCAGACGCATCGTCGGCCAGCTTTGCCGCGGCAGTCGCGTCAGCCGCAGCATGGCTGACGGGCTCGGTGGCGACCACCGCTGTGTCATCTGGCAGCACGACGGGTGCATCGCTCGGCGGTGCATCGATGGCACCGGCGGCCGCATCGGCAGCCGCCAGCGTTGGCGGCGCTTCGGTCAGGGGTTCGGGGTCGACGTGCAAAGGCGCGGCGACAGCCGCCGCGTCAGTGTCGGCATCGGCATTGGCATCGGCATTGGCATCGGCATCAACTGGCACTGCCGCTGGCACGGCCACTCGCGCAGCAGGCTCGTCAAACAACGGTGTGCCCAGGAGGCCCGGTGCGCTTTCGTCGTCAGGGCCTGCGGCCACTGTGGCCGCGTACAGGGTCGACGGCGGCGTCGACAGCGGTCCCGCTCCCGACGACCCCGGTTGCTGGGCCTGCATGCCAGGCAGCACCACGTAGCCCATGGAATGCACCTGCGCGGCCGAGATGCGGCGCGCCAGCGGGTGGCGGTTGTGCCAGGCCACCACTTGGGCGGCCAGCGTGTCCAGGCGCAATGCTTCCATGTTGTGCAGCGCATTCTGCGACCCCGGGGCCGCCGGCCAGAGCCAAAAAAACACGGTGGGTGGGTGCCTGTTCTGCGCCGGCACTGGCTGGCAGCGTGGAACAAAACGGCGCTTCCCGGTCCGGTCGCGCTGGGCCGGTTGGGGGCCGGTTGGGGGGACGGGCTCCTGTTCGCGCGTGCCATCGCGCTCAGGCCCTCGTCTGGCGCAAGTTCCTTCCGGATCTTCAGGGCCCGTCTTCGGCCGCTCCACGCAGCCGGGGCAACCACTGCAACAACAACAGGCTGGACACACCCGCCGCCGCCGTGGCCCACAGCGCGGCGGCGCCGAAGTGCTGCAGCAGCAGGCCGAAGAACCAGGGCGACAGCGCGCCCACCACGCGTGACGGCAGGTTCAGCCAGCCCTGGCGCACGCCATAACCCTGGGCGCCAAACACGGCCAAGGGCAGCGCGCCCTTGACAATCGTGATGATGCCGTTGCCCAGACCGTGCACCAGCACGAAGGCCAGCGCCAGCGGCGGCCCCGCCAGCAGCAACAGCAGTGCCCCCACGGGGTGGCCCGCCGCGGCCACGCGCGCGGTGAGCACAGGCGTGTAGCGGTGCAGCACACCCAGTTCCAGCAAGCGCCCCGCCACCTGCGCCGGGCCTGCCAGCGCGGCCAGGCTGACCGCCGCGGCCAGGCCCAGCCCGCCGGCCTGCAGGATGGTGGGCAGGTGGGTGGAGATGCTGGTGCTGACAAAGCTCATGCAGCTGAAGATCAAGGCCATCAACGGCATCAGCCAAGGCGAAGGTGGCGCCGGCGCGGCTGTGGATTCGGTCGACGGCGCCGAAGCATTTGGCCGGTCGGCAGCGCCCGCTGCGCTGGATATCGGCGCGGCGCCAGGCACATGCTCGGCGGGGTCGGCCGCCGGCACGGTGCGCCTTGGCAGCATGGCGTTCAACGGCACTGCCAGCATCAGCATCATCACCGCCCAACCCACGCAAGCCCCGCGCCAGCCCCAGTGGCTGTCCATCAGCGCCGAGAGGGGCCAGCCCACGGTGCTGGCAAAGCCCGCCAGCAGCGTGATGCCGGATATCGGTTGCCGCGCCCCTTTGCCATACAGGTGCACCAGCGTTGCAAAAGCCGTGTCGTACAGGCCACAGCCCATGGCCAGACCCAGCAAGGCCCACGCCATCAGCATCGACGCCAGCCCCTGCGACGCCGCCAGCGACAGCAGCCCGGCAATGAACAGGGCGTTGGACAGCAGCAGCACCGGACGCCCACCCTTGCGGTCGACGCGCCGGCCGGCCCAGGGGCTGATGGCGGCGCCGATCAGCAGCGCCATCGACAGTGCGGCGTAGACCGTGCTGGTCTGCACGCCCAGGCTGCGCGCCATCGGTGCTGCCAGCATCGCGGGCAGGTAGTACGAAGCCGCCCAGGCCAGCGTCTGCGCCGTGCCCAGTGCCAGCACGACGTGGCGGGTGCGCGCCAGGGTGAGCAAACGGCGGCCGTTCAGCGTTGGCTCAGGCGGCAGCCGGTGGTGCCGCGCGCGACCCCCGCGGCAGGCGCTGCCCCATCGGTCACCTGCGCGCGCTTGGCCACCAGCGTCAGGATGTCGTAGCTGGCGACCAGCTCGCCCAACTGGTTGGTGACCTCCACGTCCCAGGCCACCACGCCCTGCCCGACGCCATCGGCGCCGGTGCGCTGGCGGTCGGTCTTGCGCTTGCAGGTCAGGCGCGCCTGGATGGTGTCGCCGATGCCCACCGGCTTGACGAAGCGCAGCGTGTCCAGGCCGTAGTTGGCCAGCACCGGGCCCGGCGCCGGCGACACGAACAGGCCGGCGGCCGCCGAGAGCACGAAATAGCCATGAGCGATGCGCTTGCCAAAGGGCGACTGTGCGGCAGCGACTTCATCGAAGTGCATGTAGAAGTAGTCGCCGCTGATGCCGCCAAAGGCCACGATGTCGGCTTCACCCACGGTGCGGCGGTGCGTGAGCAGGCTCATGCCGACTTGAAGATCCTCGAAGCAATAGCGGAAAGGGTGGCGTTCGCTCTCCAGCACCGGCGCGCCACGCACATGCTCGCCGGTGATGGCGGCCAGCATGCGCGGGCTGCCCTGCACCGCCGTGCGCTGCAGGTAATGCTTCACAGCGCGCAGGCCGCCCAGTTCTTCACCACCGCCAGCGCGGCCCGGGCCGCCGTGCTTCAGCCCCGGCAGTGGCGAACCGTGGCCGGTGCTTTCCACCGCGGCTTCGCGGTCCAGCACCAGCAGGCGGCCGTGGTGGGCGGCGGCCAGCGGCACCGCATGTGCCGCCAACGCAGCGTCGCGCGTCACCAGCGTGCCCACCAGGCTGCCTCGGCCGCGTGCGGCCAGCGCCAGGGCTTCGTCGAAATCGTCGTAGGGCAACAGCGTGCTGACGGGGCCGAAGGCTTCCACGTCGTGCACGGTGTCACTGAACATCGGGCGTTCGCACAGCAGCAGCGTGGGCGCAAAGAACGCACCTTGCTCCACCCCTTCGCCACGAAGGGCCAAGCCGTCGCCAGCGCCCTGCAGCAGGGTGTTGCCTGCCACCAGCAGGGCCACGCGCTCGGCCACGTCAGAGTGCTGCGCGTGCGAAGCCAGTGCGCCCATCTTCACGCCTTCCACGGCCGGGTCGCCCACCACCACACCGGCCAGACGCTTTTTCAAGGCATCGGCCACCGCCTGCAGGTGCTGGCGCGGCACGATGGCGCGGCGAATGGCGGTGCACTTCTGGCCGGCCTTCACCGTCATCTCGCGCGCGACTTCCTTGACGAAGAGGTCGAACTCTTCGCTGCCCGGTGCACAGTCGGGCGCCAGGATGGCGCAGTTCAGCGAGTCGGCCTCGGCGTTGAACGGCACCGAACGACGCACCAGGTTGCCGTTGGTGCGCAGCCTGACGGCGGTGTCCGCGCTGCCCGTGAAGGTGACCACGTCGCTCTCTTCAAGCCGGTCCAGCAAGTCGCCCGTGCCCCCGATGACGAGCTGCAGGGCGCCGGGTGGCAGCAGGCCGCTTTGCAGCACCAGCCGCACACAGCCCTCGGTCAGGTAGCTGGTGGCGGTGGCCGGCTTGGCGATGCAGGGCATGCCGGCCAGGAAGCTGGGTGCAAACTTCTCCAGCAAGCCCCACACGGGAAAGTTGAAGGCGTTGATGTGCACCGCCACGCCGCGGCGCGGCACCAGGATGTGCGTGCCGGCAAAACCGCCCTTCTTTGAGAGCTGCAGCACCGGGCCTTCATGCACCAGGTTGCCCGAGGGCAGCTCGTTGCTGCCGAAGCCGGCATAGGCGAACAGCGTGCCGCTGCCGCCTTCGATGTCGACCCAGCCGTCGCTGCGCGTGGCACCGGTGTGCGCCGACCAGGCGTAGAGCTGTTCCTTGTGCTCGTTCAAGAACTTGGCCAGCGCCTTCAGCGTGGCGGCGCGTTGTTGGAAGTCCAGCTTCAGCAGCGCCGGCAGACCCACCGTTCGCGCGTGGTGCAGGGCTTCGGCGAAGTCGGGCGTGTCGGCGTGTGTGGTGGCCACGGCGCGGCCGTTGATGGCGCTTTTCAGCGTCTGCGCCGGGGTGTGGCCCTGCCAGCGGCCGGCCAGATAGCTTTGCAACAGGGGAGTCGTCATCGGTAGAGGATGTTTGGCAAACCGTGGGCAAAAACGTAGTGTGTCACCTGCGGTTGGGGGCCTGGGAGCATGGGCGGCGCCGGGGTTACCACCCGGCTGGTGTAGCCTGTGCGGGTTCATGCGAAACCTTGCCACCCGAGACGGGCTTCAACACTGGTCATGGCCGCTGCCCACGGCCTGGGGCCTGCCGGCCCCGGCGCGCAGCAACGACATCATGCTGTGGCGCCAGCTCTTCACCGCACAGGCCACCCGCCTGGGCCTGCAGGTGCAGACGATGGGCACCGTGCTGGGTGAACCGCTGTGGCTGCTTTGCCGCGCGGCCAGCAGGCCGTCAGCGCCAAGGCGGCTGCTGGCCTGCGGCTTTCATGGCGAAGAGCCGGCCGGGCCCTGGGGTCTGCTGCAGTTCCTGCAGGGGCTGGATGGCGCGGCGCTGGACAGCGTGAACCTGACACTGCTGCCCTTGGTGAATTGCACCGGCTTTGCCGCCGGCACTCGCTTCAATGCCGAAGGCGACAACCCCAACCGCGGCTTTGCAAGCCCGGGCGCCACGCCATCGGCCGAAGGCCGCCTGCTGCTGCAACACGCCGCGGAGCTGGCCGCAGCCGGCCGCGACGGTGTGCTTTCGTGCCATGAAGACGTGATGGTCGACCAGGCCTACCTGTATGCACTGGAACACGCCGATGCGCCGGGCCCGCTGGCGCAGCGCCTCCTGCAGGCCAACCTGCAGCATTTTGCGCAGCATCCAGACGGCTTGATCGACGGCTGTACGGTGAAGGGCGGCGTGATCTTCAACCACCGCGACGGCAGCTTTGAAGACTGGCTGTTCGGCCTGGGCGCGGCCTTTGCCGCCTGCGTTGAAACACCGGCGTTGCAGCCCTTTGAGCGCCGCGTGCAGGCGCAGGCCGCGATGATGGCGGTGTTCGTGCAGGGTACCCCGGCAGACGAACGCCGCCTATGAAGCAAGGCCCGCGAGGCGGGCCTTGTCTGGTGCAACCGACGTGACGCAGCTGGTCGCAGGCGGCACCGATGAGGTGGCCCGCCGCCCAGCGGTCGGCCGCTCAGTTGATGAACGAGATCGGGCCCACGTTGATGAAAGTCGGGTACGAAGGCGGCGTGCTGTTCGTCAGGTTCACGTAGTTCAAGTTGCTGTTGCCGGTGAGGCGCACCACCACGGCACCCAAGGCCGACCAGACACTGTTCACGGTGTAGGCGCCGCCGCAACTGGCGGTGAGCACGAAGTCAGTCTTCGGAATCACGTATTCCGAACCGGCGCCGATCTTCTGCGCTGCCACGGCCTTGGTCAGCTCCGGGCGGCCCGATGGGTTGGTGCAGGCGGCATTGGCCGGGCCTTGCAGCACCACGTCAACCTGCGCGGTGAAGTTACCACGCTCCCAGGACTCAGCGTCGCCCCAGAACCTCAGCTTGATCTTGGCGTAGGCCGAAGCGTCGGCCGAACCGTTGCCTGGCGCATTGACGAACGCGCCGAAGTACGCATCGGCATAGGTGGGTGTGGCCGGCTTGCCGATGCCGTAATAGAAATTGGGCACACCGCCGGGGTTGACCGCGCTGCCGGCCACGCTGCCATCTTCGAAGACCTTCACCGCGAACAGGCGGGGGTCGACAAAGAAGCCCACGGTACCGTTCTTGTCCGACTTGGCGGTGCTGGCACCCAGGTTGCCTGAATAGTCGCTGGCAAAGATGCCGCCCGTGAAGGTGCTGCTGCCACCACCACCGCCCGTGGCTGCGGTGCCGTGGAAGTAGATGTTGTCGACATAGATGGTGCCGGCCACATTGGGTTCGAGCTTGATCTGGATGACGCGTGTCTTGTCAGGCGAGGTGTACTGCGCCAGGTCGATGTCGATGGCGTTCCAGCCGCCGGCGGTCAAGGTGCGGGTGACTGCATTTTCAGCACCGCCGCCGATCAACGAGATCTTGATGCTGGTCACGTTGCCCGACCAGATGTCCAGGTGCAGCATGCCCTTGGTCGACACGTTCTGCGGGGCGCCGGCCCAGTCGATGCCCTCGTACAGGGCCGTGCCCGAGAAGATGTACTTCAGCGACTTGTTGCTGGCGATGGTGGGCTCGTCGAACACCACGGCCGGGTTCTGGCCCCAGTCGGGGTTCTTGACCAGGCCAGCCACGCTGGCAGCGTCGGTGTAGATCACCGTAGAACCACTGGGCACGGTGGTCGTGGGTGCGCAGGTGGGTGCCGTGGTGCCGCAGGCGGCGGCTGCCGTGCCGTGGAAGTAGATGTTGTCCACAAACAGGCTGCCGGCCACGTTCGGTTCCAGCTTGATCTGGATGATGGCGTTCTTGTCAGGCACCGTGAACAACGCCAGGTCGATGTCCACTGCATTCCAGCTGCCCGGCGTGATGGCCCGGGTGACGAAGTTTTCCTTGCCGGCGCTGATGATCGAGACCTTCACGCTGGTGATGTCGGACGAGAAGAAGTCCAGGTGCAGCGTGCTCTTGCCCGACACGTTCTGCGGCGTTCCAGCCCAGTCGATACCCTCGTACAGCGCCGAGCCGCCGAAGGTGTACTTCAACGACTTGTTGCTGGCGATGGTGGGTTCGCTGAAGACCACGGCCGGGTTCTGGCCCCAGTCGGGGTTCTTGTTCAGGCCGGCGATGCTGGCGGCGTCGGTATAGATCACCACCGAGCCGGCAGGCACCGTGGTGGTGGGTGCGCAGGTGGGTGTGGTGGTGCCGCAGGCGCCGCCGGCAGGTGCGCCGGGCACGAAGGTCAGGTCATCGAAGTAGTAGGCCTTCTGCACAGCCGCCCCCTTGGCGCGGCCGAAGTCGAAGAAGATGGTCGCCTTGTTGTAGTTGTAGGTCAGGTTCAGCGGCGCGGTGCCGGTGGCTTGGCTGGAGAAGTTGAAGGTCAACGTCTCCCAGCCTGCAGCCGTGGTGACCCTGGCTTCGGTCTCGACCGACTTGTTGGGGTCGGTGGAGTCTTCCACCTTCAGCCGCACCGGAATGCCGGCATCGGGCGACCACACCCGCACCGACATGCGGGTGTCGGTGACGTTGAAAGGAATCTTCGGTGCAAAGCCGGTCTGCACGTTGGACGCGTTGGTGAAGGTGACCGTGGTGCCGGCGTAGGTCTCGGCACCCGCGGCACGCACCACCTTGGCCACCTTGTTCGCGGCGTTGGTGGGGTCGGCCACGATGCTGGAGTCTTCGGCTCCGCCGAAGCCCACCAGGCCGTAGGCCACCGACGTCGAGTCAAAGTTGACGGGCAGCGACATCTGCGTCAACACCACCAGGTTGTAGGCCTGCTGCGAGCTGGCCACGGCGTTGCCGTTGCCCAGCCCGTCCACCGCCACGCCAGCGGCCACGCTGACCTGGATGGTGCCTCCGCTGTTGGGCGTGGGTATCACCTGCAGCGTGGCGCTGGTGCCATTGACGCGCGTGAACGTGCCCTTGGTACCACCCGTGACGGTGATGTCGTCGATGGTGAAGCTCGTGCCCACGTCCTTGTTGAACGCGAAGGTGAAGATGACGGGGCCGGTGGCCGTGGTGGCCGCTACGTTGTCGGTGATGGTCACCGTGGGGCCCGTGCGGTCGCTGTTGGCGGTGGACGTCGAATCGGGCGGGGCCTCGCCGCTGCCGCCACCGCAGGCGACAAGCATCAACGAGGCAGCCAGCGCCGTGGCTACAAGCAAGTGGGGCGAGCGGGTCTTCATGACATGGTGTCCTGGGGTGTTGTGCCGCCCGGTGCTAGGCCGGTTGGCGGGGTCGGTCTGCAAGTGCGGAAGTTCGTGGCCTGCGAAACGGGTCGTGGGGATCGCAAGTAATCTGAAAGCGCTTTCACAAGTATGCGCAGGGCGCGGTGTGGTTGGCAAGGGCGAACAACCCCTGGCTTTCCCGTAGCCCGCCGCCCGTGGGCCGACGCTGGCGGTCAGTTCGCCCCGCCCAGGCGGCCCAGCGTACCGGGCTGCACCTTCAACTGCTTGCCGTCGCTGAACTTCACCTCCAGCGGCGTCTTTCGTGCGTTGAAGGCCAGGTAGGTGCGGCTGCCGTCGGCGCGTTTGAACACGGCGTGCAAGGGCGTGTCGGCGGTGACGCTGAAGTCGGGCGTGCCCATGGCTTCCAGGCTCAGCATGAAGTGCAGCGTGTAGCTGCGCGACGCGCCCAGCTCCACGGAACCCCAGCGTTCCCAGGTTTTCAGGGCCTCGGCCGGGTCGGCGAGCGCCAGGTACTGCGCAAACACGTCTTGCCAGATGTCCTTGGGCGGCGGCGGGCTGGGCTTCTTGGCGATGCGGTTCCACAGCGCGGTTTCAGCCGGCAGCGTGGCCAGGCTGCGCTTCACAAAGCCCGGGTCGCGCCCCAGGTAGGTGTGGCCGGTGGTCACGGGCAACAGGTTGATGCCCTTGATCTGGCGCGGGTCGTCGATCCACCAGGTGTCGTGGCGGTACATGCCGCCAAACAACTGGCTGACCTCGGCGTTCTTGTACTCGGGCGCAAACACCTGGCCGTGGATGTTGAACCAGTAGTGGTTGATGGCCTCGATTTCATTGGTGTACAGGTAGATGCCCAGGTCGCGCAGCGCCTTGTTGCCAGTGACCTCGCCCCACAGGATGAGCCCGACCCAGGCGTTGATGGCCTCAGAAGAGCTTTCGTTGTTGTTGCCGAATTCGCCCACACCCGCGCCGACGCCGTTGGCCCAGGTGTGCGCCTCGTAGGCGTCCCAGTTGCGCAGGAAGGGGAAGTCGGCGCGGCCGCGCTCGGTGGTGGCGATGTCGGCGATCAGCAGTTCGATCATGCCGCCCCAGCGGTCTTTGGCCGCCCAGGCCGGGTCGCGCAGCGCCACCTCGGCAGCCACGCGGATCCAGTAGCCAAACCAGAACTGGTGGTCGTTGATTTCGGTGATGGCGAAGAATTCTTCGGGGTAGATGCTCACCACGCCCAGCGCCTTGTCGACTTGCACATAGCCGCGGTCGCTGTTGCCACCCAGCCATTCTTCGGCGCGTTTTTTCAGCATGTCCAGCAGCCGGTCGCGGCTGGCCATGTCGCCCTGCTGTTCGAACAGCTCGGCCAGCTTCAGGTTACGCTGCAGGCCTTTGCCAGCCCAGTAGGCGCTCTTGCCTTCGCGCTGCAGCTCACGGCCCGCGGTGCCGAGGTCCTTTTGCATCACGTCCTTCAATTCGTCCAGGCGTGGTGACGCGGTGATGCCGGGCCAGTAGGGCACGAAGCCGTTGTACGTGGTGGTGGTCTTGAACTGCGAAGCCGCCAGCAGGCGCAGCTTGCCGCGCACGGTATCGAAGGCCGGCCCCAGTTTGCCGTCGACCGACGCGTTCTTGAACCACTGGTGCGGGTACAAGCCCAGCAGCGGCCCGTTGTCGGGGCCTTCCATCACTTGCGTGGCGGCCTTGAAGGTGGTCTCGACCTGGCTGGTGGCTTCGTCATAGCGCCATTCCACGCGCGTCTGCTTGATGAAGGCGTAGGCGTGGCGCGTGAACAGCGCCAGCGTGGCGGCCTGCTCGTCGGGCAAGCCAGCCACGGACAGATAGCCCGCACCCGCAGGCATGCGTGCGATCCACTCGGTGGGCGACACCGACTCCCACTTCACGCCCGTGGGGCCAAAGAGCGCGTAGGCTTTGACACCCACTTTCAGCGCCAGCACGCGTGCGTCGGCTGAAGCGTGCAGGCGCTCGCCGGCTGCCGGCAGGCGCACGCGCAGGTCGCCGCGCGTGACGCGGATGGACGCATAGGGGTGGCCGCGGGTCACCGTGGTGCGCATGTCATCGGCGCCGCGCGCCATTGAAATGTCGATCGACCAGTCGTCAGCACCCGCCAGCTTGGCCGTGCCGGGCTCGAAAGCCATGGGCGCAATCAGCAGCGGGTCGAGGTGCGGGTAGCGGATCTCCACGTCCTGGCGAACACTGTTCACCACTTCCTTGGACGGCAGCGCAAATTCCAGCCCTGCCGGCGTGGTCTTCACGGTGATCGGCTGGACGAAGATGGGATCGGGCTTGGGGTTGAAGACGAGCGTCGAATACCACTGGCTGGTGGTGGCGGCGCGCTTTTGCAGCTCTTCGGTGCGGAAGGGCGCGGGCGGCACGGCCTTGTCGCCGGATTTGGGCGACTGGTAGTAGGTGCCAGCGCCCAGCTTCACCGGCTGCGCCGCGGCGGGCAGCAACACGGCCAGCGCGGCCAGCGCAGCCACGGCGGTGCGCACGGCCAGACCGGCAGGACCGGCCAGACGGGCCAGACCGGACAGACCGGCCAGACCGGCCGACCCGGTCAGCAGACGGGAGTTCGTCGGAGTCATCACCTTCCCCTTTTGCAGCAGGGACTGCCTGCCGGTTCATTGTTTGTGAAAGCGCTTTCAAAGTAATTCCGCGTTTACCCGCATATCTCGTCAGCCCCGGTGGCCACGGCCGCCGCCGACCGCCTGGGCCTGGGTCGCGGCCGTTGCGAGGGTAAACACGCAGCGTGTACGCGTTGACGCAACAGCACCGACGACCGTATTCTCTGAAAGCGCTTTCATCGCATCCCATCCAAACCGAAGTGGCCTGTCCTATGCAGCAAGAACCCTCTCGTCCACGGCGTACCACGGCCCGCCCCAGCGCACAGCCGCGACGGCGGGTGCGCAGCGCACTGCCTGTCGCCCTGTGCGCGCTGGGCCTTGGCGCTGCCACGGCGGCGCAAGCCTTCGAATACGGCCCGTTCAGCCTGACCGGCTTTGCCAAGGTCAGCGTGGGCCACGTCAGCAACGGTTGCAAGGACTGCCAGCGCGACCCCGACGCTGCGCGCCAGTTCATCTGGGCCGACGACCTGGTGTACGGCAGGAAGTACGGCGGCCTGGACTTGCACAGCGTGCAGATCCAGCCCATCCTGGGCGTCAAGTTCGAACTGCCACGAGGCTTTACGCTGTCGGGTGCCTTCTCGCAGCGCTTCCGCGACGGCAAGGCCGACCTGCCAGGCGTTTACTACGACCGCAGCGTGACGCTCAAGCACGAGTACTACGGCACTGTGCAGGTCGGCAACTTCCTGTCGCGCGGCTGGAACCGGCCCGACTACCCCTACGCCTCGGACCTGGGCCAGACCGCGTTCAGCGATGCCGGTGCGGCCTATGGCATCCTGACCAAGGCGCTGCGCTACACCTCGCGTGAGCTGTTCGTGGCCGATGGCAACCTGGTGCTGGAAGGCACCTACGACATGGGCAACACCGACTTCAAGCGCAACAAGCCCGAGCTGTACGAGCTGTGGGCGCTGTGGGCGCGCGGGCCGCTGGTGGTCGAGGCCGTCGCACAGTCGTCGCGCAACGGCGCGCCTGCGGCGTTCGCCAAGGCGCCGTTCAACGGGCTGACGCCGTTCCCCGAGCGCGATGACAAGCAGCTGAACGGCAACAGCCAGGGCATGTTCATGCTGCTGAGCAAGTACCAGATCGGCACCGCCTACGAAGTCTCTGGCGGGCTGCGCTTCAACCGCTGGAGTGGCGCCTACGCGGTGCCGCTGACGCAGGGTGCGCAGGCGCAATGGAACAACCCGTTCAACGTCAACTGGGGCGCGGTCGATGCCAAGGGCGTGGCCAACCCCGGCTACCCGGCGCGCTCCACCGACCTGATGCTCGGCCTGCGCAAGTACGTCAACCCCAAGCTGGTGGCCTACACCGGCCTGACCTACCTGGGCAAGGCCCAGACCGCCAACCCCAGCGAACGCGGGCAGAGCAATTCCGCGCTGTTCGCCAGCCTGGGCGCGCGCTACGGTGTGGGAGACGGCCTGACCGTATCGGGTTCGCTGAACGCTGTCGCCTACAGCCGCAAGGGCCTGGCGCCGCTGAGCATGCCGGCCAACAACGCCTTTTCGAACGTCGACTCCCGCATTGCCAACCGTGGCAGCTGGGTGACGGTCGAAGCGAATTACCAGTTCTGAAGCCGAGGTTCCCCCATGATGCCCAACTGGCTCCGCGCCATGCCCCGCACCCCGCAGCGCACGCTGCACCGAACCCTACTGGCCGCCGCCATGACCGTGGCGCTGGCCGCCACCTTCACGGCCTGCGGTGGTGGCGGCTACACCGAGTCGCCGCTGTCGGTGACCGACCGCCGCGCGCTGCCCGCCGAATTCACTTCGCGCACCGCGGTCAATTACTCGCCCTACCGCACGTCGCGCAGCGAGGCCGACCTCAACAGCGAGGTCATCACACCGGCCAACGTGCTGCAGGACCTGCGCCTGATCCGCGCCACCGGCATCGGCACCATCCGCCTGTTCAGCAGCAGCGCCTTCGCCGAGACGGTGCTCACCGTCATCCGCGATAACAACCTCGACCTGAAGGTGATGCTGGGCGCCTACCCGAACCCGGTCTACGGCCAAGCCGCCGAGAACGCCAATCAGGCCGAGCTGGCCAAGTGCATCGACCTGGCCAACCGCTTCCAGACCATCGTCGCCGCCGTCAGCGTGGGCAACGAAACCATGGTCGAGTGGTCCGCGCACAAGATCGACCCGGTGGTCATGGCCGGCTACCTCAAGCGCGTGCGCAGCGCCATCAAGCAACCCGTCACCACCGACGACAACTGGCTGTTCTGGGCCTCGGTGCCCAAGGTCATCGCCGACGTGGTCGACTTCGCTGCGGTGCACACCTACCCGCTGCTCGACACCTTCTACAACCCCACGGCATGGGACTGGCGCCAGAAAAGCGCAAGCGCCGAGCAACGCGCGCAGGCCATGATCACCGCCAGCATCACCGAAGCGAAAGCGCAGTTCGGCAGGTCGCGGGACGCGCTGGACAAGCTGGGGCTGAGCAACATGCCCATGATCATCGGCGAGACCGGATGGACGGCGGTGGACACCAACGGCGGCCCCACGCTGAACCTGCGTGCGCACCCGGTGAACCAGAAGATGTACTTCGACGCGCTGCAAGCCTGGGCTGCCGAAGGACGGCGTGGCAACGGACCGCAGGCGATCTTCTTCTTCCAGGCCTTCGACGAACCCTGGAAGCAGGGTGACGACGGCTGGGGCCTGTTCAACAAGGACCGCCAGGCGCGCTACACCGTGCAGGGCCTGGGCACCTGCGGCGTCACCTGGACCTGCGAGCCCGGCAGCTACACGGCGGCCAGCGCCGTGAAATGGGCCTTGCCGGCGCTGTCGCCGACCGTCACCGCCAGCCGCTACACGCTGTACTCCGAGGCCGTGGTGGCCGGCGAGAAGCGCGCCACCGGCCTGCGCTGGGACCCCTTTGATGGCAGCGGCTACGCCGACGCCGCCGGTGGCGCTCCAAACGACGGCAGCACCAGCTTCGAGATCACGCCCAACCCGGCGAACTACGGCTGGGGCCTGTTCCACTACTCGGGCACGGGCGTTACGGAAGACCTTTCTGGCTTCGGTGGCGGGCGCCTGAACTTCGCCGTGAAGAGCGACAGCTACCCGGGCAAGATCGAGATCGGCATCAGCACCGACACCGATGACCGCGACGGGCAGGAAGTCTTCCTGCAGATCGGCCCTGGCGACTACGGCTATTGCAACACCAACCAGTGGTGCCAGGTGTCCATTCCGGTCTCGGCTTTCGTGGCGAAGAACCCCAAGATCGACCTGCGCTACGTGAACTTCCGCTTCATCATCGCCGACCGCTTCTCGTTCACCGGCAAGCCGCTGAACACCACCGGGCTGCCGCAGATCCGCGTCGACGGCATCCACTGGGCGAAGTGAAGCCGGCCTTGCGCTGCTGGCTGAGCAGCCGCAGCGGCGGCGAACGGCTGGCCGAACAGCCCCGGCTGACGGGGCACGAAGGCCCCGCCGCTGCGGGGCCTTCGGTCTTCGTGGACTCGGCACGCCGCTTCCAGACACTGCTGGGCTTCGGCGGCGCCTTCACCGAGGCCGCGGCACTCACGTGGCAGCAACTCGCGCCGGCAGCAGCCGATGAGTTCCTGCGCGCCTGCTTCGACCCCGCGCACGGCCACGGCTACACGCTGTGCCGGGTGCCCATGGGCAGCAGCGACTTCGGCCTGGGCAACTACGCGCACGCCGAAGTTGCTGGCGACATCGCGCTGGAACACTTCAGCATCGAGCGCGACCGCCGCCACATCCTGCCGCTGATCCACGCCGCACTGCGTGTGGCAGGGCGGCCGCTGCTGCTGCTGGCGTCGCCCTGGAGCCCGCCGGCCTGGATGAAGACCACCGGCCGCATGAACGAAGGCGGCCACCTGCGAGCCGAATGCCGGGCCGCCTGGGCGCAGTGCTACGTGAAGTTCATCCAGGCCTACGCGGCACAGGGCGTGCCGATCTGGGGCGTGAGCGTGCAGAACGAACCGCAGGCCACGCAACGCTGGGACTCGTGCATCTACAGCGCCGAGGAAGAACGCGACTTCGTGCGCGACCACCTCGGCCCCGCACTGCACGGCGCCGGGCTGGCGCACGTGAAGATCGTCGTGCACGACCACAACCGGGATGAGTTGCTGCAGCGCGCCGCCACCGTCTACGCCGACCCTGAAGCCGCGAAGTACGTCTGGGGCGCAGGCTTCCATTGGTACGTGGAAGACCACTTCGACCACGTGCAGCGTCTGCACGACGCCTGGCCCGACAAGGCGTTGCTCTTCACCGAAGGCTGCCAGGAAGGTGGCCCGCACCACGGCGATTGGACGCTGGCCGAACGCTACGCGCGGTCCATCGTGCAGGACCTGAACCACTGGACGGTGGGCTGGATCGACTGGAACCTGCTGCTCGACGAACAAGGCGGGCCCAACCACGTGGGCAATTTCTGCAGCGCGCCGCTGCTGGCCGACGCCGGCCGCGCGGCGCTGCACCCCCAGAGCTCGTTTGCCGCGCTGGGCCACTTTGCGCGTTTCATGCAGCCCGGCGCGCAACGCGTGCTGTGCGCCGCCACACGCGAAACGCTGGAGTGCACCGCCGCCCTGAACCCCGACGGCAGTGTGGCCGTGGTGGTGCTCAACCGAAGCGGGCACCCTATCCCTTTTTCGCTGGCCATCGACGGCGTGGCGCATTCGGCCGACCTGCCGGCGCACGCCATCGCCACCTACGTACATTACGTCTGATGAGCGCCTGGCCTGCGCCCTGCGGCGTGGCCCAGGCTCGCTTCGAAGACCAGAGCCCCGGCTTGCGTTCAAGTCATGATGACGAGGCCACCCGATGCGTGAAAGCTGATGCGTGAAAACTGCTTGAAGAAAGTGTTGATCGTCGGCGGCGGCACCGCCGGCTGGATGTCGGCCGCGGTGCTGCTGCACTCGCTGGGCAAGAACTACCAGATCCAGCTGATCGAGTCCGACGAGATCTCCACGGTGGGCGTCGGCGAAGCGACGATTCCTTCGATCATCAAGTTCAATGAACTGATCGGCATCGACGAAGACGAGTTCATGCGCCAGACGCAGGCCACCTTCAAGCTGGGCATCCAGTTCAGGAACTGGGGTGCCCTGGGCGACTCGTACATCCACGGCTTCGGCAGCATGGGCCGCAAGACCGGCCTGGTGGACTTTCTGCATTACTGGCTGAAGGCCCGGCAGGCCGGCAAGGTGGACCGGCTGGACGACTACTCGATCAACCTGCTGGCCTGCGAGAAGAACCGCTTCACGCGCGCACGCGCCGACGCGCAGAATTCGCCACTGGCCGACCTGCGCCACGCCTTTCACTTCGATGCCGGACTGTTTGCGAAATACCTGCGCGGCTACAGCGAAAAGCTGGGTGTCACGCGCACCGAAGGCAAGATCACCAGCGTGCAGACCCACCCCGAAACGGGCTTTGTCACGTCGGTGACGATGGAAAACGGCGACGTGCATGTGGCCGACCTGTTCATCGACTGTTCAGGCTTTCGCGGCCTGCTGATCGAGCAGACGCTGCACACCGGTTACGACGATTGGAGCCACTGGCTGCCCTGCGACAGCGCGCTGGCGGTGCCTTGCGAATCCACCAGTCCGCTGTTGCCCTACACACGCTCCACCGCGCACAGCGCCGGCTGGCAATGGCGCATTCCCTTGCAAAGCCGCACCGGCAACGGCCACGTGTTCTGCAGCCGCTTCATGAGCGCCGACGAAGCCACGTCCATTCTGCTGAACCACCTGGACGGCAAGGCACTGGCCGAGCCGCGCCTGATCCGCTTCGTGACCGGCAAGCGCAAGCAGTTCTGGAACAAGAACGTGGTGGCCATCGGCCTGTCCAGCGGTTTCATCGAGCCGCTGGAATCGACGTCGATCCACCTCATTCAACAGGGCATCGTGCGGCTGATCGAACTGTTTCCGAACCTGGGATTCCACCAGGCCGACATCGATGAGTACAACCGCCAGTCGGCCACCGAATTCGAGCAGATCCGCGACTTCATCGTGCTGCACTACAACGCCACTTCACGCGACGACTCGGCATTCTGGAACCACTGCCGCCACATGGAGGTGCCCGACACGATGAAGCACAAGACCGAAGTCTTCAGCGCCAGCGGCCGCTTCTTCCACAAGAACGACGAACTCTTTGGCGACGCCAGCTGGGCGCAGGTGATGCTGGGTCAAGGCCTTCGGCCCGAGAGCTACCACCCGCTGGTGGACAACTCACCCGACGAGCCGGTCTACAAGATGCTGGCCAACGTGAAAGCGGTGATGCACGCGGTGGTCGACCAGATGCCGACGCACGCACAGTACATCGCCGAGCACTGCAAGGCTGCTCCTGCCTGAGCGGCTACACGGCTGAGCGGCTGGGACCGGAGGCCTGGTGCCTCCGCTCAGCGACTACGGCCCCGATTCGAGCTTGATGTCGTCGAAGTAGTAGGTCTCGCCTGGGCTGGCAGAGGCCTTGGTGCCCAGGTTAGGCAGCATCACCACCCAGCTGTAAGCCGGGCCGACCTTGCCGGTGGGCACCACCCAAGTCAGCGTCTGCCAGCCCACCACCACGGCTTGCGTGGCCTGGATGTCGCCGGTGTTGATGCCGGCGTCACTGGCGTTTTCCAGCTTCAGCACCATGGGCACACCGGCAACCGCGGAATGCACACGCGCCGAAATCGTGCGTTTGCCTGCGGTCAGCGCGATGACGCCGACGTTGGCCTTGGCGCCGGCCCACACCTCGCCACCCAGGCGGATGATCTTGCCCGCCTTGCCACTGCCACCCGTCGGGCCTGCGGCGATGGACGAGGTTTCTGCGCCGTTGAAGCCCTCGAAGACAGGCGGCGCGGTCTCGTCGAACGAGGCCAGCACCTGCGCTGTGGGCGCCGCGGCGATAACGAGCTTGATGTCGTCGAAGTAGTAGGTCTCTCCCGGGCTGGCCGAGGCCTTGGTGCCCAGGTTGGGCAGCATCACCACCCAGCTGTAGGCCGGGCCCACCTTGTCGGCAGGCACCACCCAGGTCAGCGTCTGCCAGCCCACCACCACGGCCTGTGCGGCCTGGATGTCGCCGGTGTTGATGCCGGCGTCGGTGGCGTTTTCCAGCTTCAGCACCATGGGCACGCCGGCTGCGGTCGAATGCACCCGCGCCGATATCGTGCGCCGGCTGGACGTCAGCGGAATGACGCCGACGTTGGCCTTGGCACCTGCCCACACCTCGCCACCGAGGCGGATGATCTTGCCCGCGTTGCCACTGCCACCCGCCGGGCCGGCGGCAATGGAGGAAGTCTCGGCGCCGTTGAAGCCTTCAAACACCGGCAGCAATGTGCCGTCAAAAGACGCCAGCACCACGTCAGCCGAGACGGCTGGAACGACGAGTTTGATGTCGTCGAAGTAGTAGGTTTCGCCCGGGCTGGCCGACGCCTTGGTGCCCAGGTTGGGCAGCATCACCACCCAGCTGTACGACGGGCCCACCTTGTCTGCGGGCACCACCCAGGTCAGCGTTTGCCAGCCCACCACCACGGCTTGTGCGGCCTGCAGGTCACCGGTGTTGATGCCGGCATCGG
>JANOZF010000115.1:0-3589 GCA_031429255.1 Rubrivivax sp. | reverse complement strand
GTACTCCACGACGGTACCGCCGGGACCGAGGCGACCCGAGGCTTCGGCGCCTTCAATGGCTGCTTTGGCCATGCGATCCTTCATGCTGCCCGTCGGGTTCGAGAACTCCAGCTTGGCCAGCACGCGCGCCGACCCGGGCGGAATCACTTTTCGCAGTTCAACGATCGGGGTACCGCCGATGGACTCGAGAACGTCGCGCGCGATGGCTTGCATCACAGCCCCCTTTTGTTCGGCAACGGTTGTACTGTCGTTTCGCTTTCCGGCTGGCCACTGGATCGTGGCGCATCCTTGCGGGAATCCTCCGCCGCCCGAGAGTCATGCTATGGTGGCCCCTCACCGGCAACCAGTCAATGACTGCCATGGAGCGCTTTTTTTCTACGCCCGCAGTTGGCCGGGTGTGTGAGTTCGCGACAGTGCCAGGAAGCTAACCGCCGACTCGGCAGCCTCGCTGGCGAAGTTCAGCTTACGGCGACCTCAGCGTAGACCCGGAGTCGGCCAATTGCGGGTGCTCCCGACCGTCTGGTTCGATGCACTCTCAATGCTGCCTGCTGCCGGCTCGATGCATCCGCATATTCTGCTGAGGCCTTGAGATGGGCATTAACAAGCTTCGCCCGCGAAGCGCAACGGCAGCATGCTGCCAGTTGTGAGTCCGTCAGGTATCACGGGATCTGCGCAGTTGGCGACGCAAGGTCTGGGCGTTGGGCGAAAGAGGCACGAGCAGCATCTCCGTCGAATCACTTGGCGGATGGGGCCGGTTGGGCCTGGCTGGATCGACACAGCAAGCCAGGAGTCCCAGCCAAGTCAGTCACGTCGCCGTCAAGGCACGTCCACCCAATCCGAAGTCAGTCGCCCAGACCGTGTCGCTTGGCAGTGTGAGGCTGTGGTGGTCGACAGTCGCTTGGCGGCATCGTCGACGCCTTGCAGGTCGCAGCCAACTCCAAAAAATCATCATCCAGCGAGATCAGGTGCCGTGCCAGGCCAGTGATGGGCAAGAAGATGGTGTTTGAATTTTCTATCCTCCGCTTGGCCATGGCGGACGATCTCCAGCACCACGGCGCGTTCGGAAGCAGCGCCGCGCCAAAGCGTTTTCCAAAGCGTCTCGAGCTGCTGGACTTCGACGCCATCGATGCGCACGATGCGGTCGCCGACCGCGACGCCGGCGGCTTCGGCCGGGCTTTCCTCGTTGACACGAACGACGCGCACCTGGCCGCCTTGTTCGACGCAGTTGACGCCGATCCACGCCCTCGTACTTTGGCTGGAAGTGCTGCGGGCTTTGAGAGCAGGTCGATGGGCACGAACACATTGCCAGGCAGACGGCCCGCGCTTGGCCCCATGGCGTCGGCCACGAACAGCGAGCCAATGCCGACCAGTTCACCGTGCTGGTTGAACAAGCCGGCTCCACTGTGATAGCTGCGCGCCGGGGTGGTGAACAGTGCACCGTCGATGTGGTATTTCCAGTAACCCGAAAAACCGCGCCGCGACATCAACTTGGCGGCGCTGAGCGAGCCGCCTTCACCGCCACTGGCAATGAGCAGCAATTCTTCGTCGGCGATGCCCGCGGCGAAGCCCAGCGGCACCGCTGAAAGGCGCAGAGGCGCCAGGGCCTGGACCAGGCCAAAGCCGGTGGCCAGGTCATAGGCCACGACGCGTGCCGGGACCACGCGGGCGTCGTCGGTGACCAGCTTGACTTGCTCGGCTTCGGGCACCAGGTAGCCGATGGTCAGCAGCAAGCCATCCTCGGAGATGACCACGCCTGAACCCTGGCGCGCACGGCCCAGCGTGGCGGCAGAGCGCGCATCTTCAACCGCCATGACCTGCACGCCCACGACCGCGTCGCTGGCGCGCTGAAGGGCTTGGCGGCGCGGGTCAGCCTACTCGCTGGGCTGTGCCAACGCGCTTGTCGCGGCCACCAAGGCAGCCAGGCCCATCAGCAGAAGGCTTCGCATCGTGATCTCCAGTCTTTCAACAACAGACCGAGCATGAGGCCAGCGGCCAGGGCCGATCAAGCCAACGAGGGCGTCGGTAGCGGCGGCGCCAGCGTGGAATCATCGCCAGCAATCCAAAGGAAGACAGGGGCCGCAGTCGCCACGATCCACTTCAGAGCGACTTGAGCAGCGACGCAACTTCGGCCTGTTCGCGAAACTTTTCACCCAACTTGTATAGCTCTCCCAGCTCGGCGCGTGCTTGGTTCTTGTCGCCCGATTTGATCAGGAACCTGGCGAGAGTCAGCTTCAGCGCGGGGTCATTCGGCGTGCGGCCGATGGCCAGCCTTTGAGTCTCGATGGCTTTTGACAACATGTTCTCGGCCGCGTAGGCCTGGGCCAGCGTGTCCATCAAGGGGCTGTGGCCGGGCAGGATTTCGTTGGCATGCTGGGCCACCGCCACGGCCCCCGGTTTACCCTGCTTGACCATCATCCAGGCCACGTTGTTAAGTGCCAACGCATGGCGCGGCTGCAGTTCCAGCACTGCCCGGTAGTGGGATTCGGCTGCGGCAAATTCATTCGCCGTCATGGCCACGTCGCCCAGGTAGTAGCGAAAGTCCGGGTCTTTCGGGTTTTCTTTCAGCCAGTCGGCCGCCAACCGCTCGGCTTCAGCCCTGTTGCCGCTTGCGCGCAGCGTGGCGTGCAGGCGCACCACGCCGTCGGTGGTCTTGTGCATGCCCACGGCAGTTCGGTAGGCCGCTGTCGCTTCATCCCAATTCTTCACGCTCGCTTGCACATCACCTGCGAGTGCATGCACCGCCGGGTCGTCGGGATGCTGCTTCTGCATCTCGCGCACGATCTTCATGGCTTCCTGCGGGCGCTTCTCGCTCAATGCCATCGCGACCAGGGTGCGCTTGGCGGCGGTCAGGTCCGGCTTGATCTCGAGTGCCCTGCGCAGTGCACGGCGTGCACCGGCGGCATCCTTGTGGGCCAGCAATGCTTCTGCCAAGCGCACCTGGACGTGGGGCGAGGTGGGCTGCAACGCTGCCAGTTTGGCAAAAGTGGACACGGCCTGCTCAGCGTTGTCCGCAGCGAGCTGCGTACGCCCCAGTGCTTCCATGACCTCGAAATCATTCGGTAGCACAGCCGTGGCCTCGCGGGCCGCGTTCAGTGCGGCCTTCGGGTCGTGGGTGAGCAGCTGTGCGATCAATACCAGGTGCGGCATGGGTTCGCCAGCGTTGGCCTTGATGGCACTGCGCAGTTGCGTCAGAACTTCTTCGCGCGCTGCGCCCGTGCGTATGCCCAATTCGGCCAGCGCGAGCATGGCTTGGTAATGCTTTGGCTGTGCCTTGATGAGTGCTTTGAAGCGCTTGCGCGCTTCTTCGGGTTTGCCGGCGCTGAGTTCGATTGCGGCCAGGCTCGCCACGGCCGGGAAGTGGTTCGGGTCCTTGCCAAGCGCGGTTTCAAAAGCCGCAGTGGCATCCGGGATGTCGCGCTTGAGCAGCAGCACGCGGCCGCGCAGGTAGTGGGCGATGGGCCGCTCGGGTGTCATTTTCTCCAGGCCATCGATGGCCTGGAGCGCGCCAGTGATGTCGTTGTGCTTGAGCCGGGCGCTGATGAGTGCGATGTCGGCCCGCGGGCCCTTGTCCTCGGCTGCGATCAACTCC